>NZ_PQHY01000099.1:0-21933 GCF_003385175.1 Amycolatopsis ruanii | reverse complement strand
TCTTCCGCCGCTGCACCCAGTTCCGCAACGTCTGTGCCTCATCAACGGACAAGGCCAACTCAGGCAGCTTCGGATTCGGCATGCCGCACCCTACAGCTGAACTCGAATTAACGACTCAGGACACTAGTACGACTTCGGCAGGCCCAGGGAGTGCTGGGCGACGAAGTTGAGCACCATCTCGCGGCTGACCGGCGCGATCCGGCCCACCCGGACGGCCGCGAGCAGCGTGCCCAGCCCGTACTCCGACGCCATGCCGTTGCCGCCGTGGGTCTGGATCGCCTGGTCGACCGCCTTGATGGCGACCTCCGCGCCAGCGTACTTGGCCATGTTCGCGGCCTCGCCCGCCCCGAAGTCGTCGCCCGAGTCGTACAGCGCGGCGGCCTTCTGGGTCATCAGCTTGGCCAGCTCCAGCTCGATCTTGACCTGCGCCAGCGGGTGCGCGATGCCCTGGTGGGTGCCGATCGGCGCGCCCCACACGCTGCGCTCCTTCGCGTACGCCACGCCCTTGTCCAGCGCGTACCGGGCAATGCCGATGGAGAACGACGCGCCCATGATCCGCTCCGGGTTCAGGCCCGCGAACAGCTGCGCCAGCGCCGCGTCCTCGGAGCCGACGAGCGCCTCGGCCGGCAGCCGGACGTCGTCGAGGAACAGCCCGAACTGCTTGTCGGCCGAGACGAGGTCCATTTCGATCTGCCGGTACTCGAACCCGGGCGTGTTCGTGGGCACGATGAACAGCGCCGGCTTGAGCTTGCCGGTCTTCGCGTCCTCGGTGCGGCCGACGACCAGCACCGCGTCGGCCTCGTCCACACCGGAGATGAACACCTTGCGCCCGTTGAGGATCCAGTCGGCACCGTCGCGCTTGGCCGTCGTGGTGAGACGGTGCGAATTGGACCCGGCGTCCGGCTCGGTGATGGCGAAGGACATCCGCACCTCGCCGGTGGCGAACCGCGGCAGCCACGAGCGCTTCTGCTCCTCGGTGCCGTAGCGGGCGATGACCGTGGCGCAGATCGCCGGGGACACCACCATCAGCAGCATCGGCGTGCCCGCCGCGCAGAACTCCTCGCACACCGCGGCCAGGTCGCCGATCCCGGCGCCGCCCCCGCCGTACTCCTCGGGCACCGACACGCCGAGGTAGCCCAGCCGCCCGGCCTCGTTCCACAGGTCGCTGGTGTGGCCGCCGCTGCGCGCGACCTTCACGTAGTACTCGTGCCCGTAGCCGCGGGCCAGGTCGCCGACCGCCTTGCGCAGCGCGATCCGCTCTTCGGACTCGACGAAGTTCATGCTTGCTCCTCAGGGGTGACGACGGCGAGGACGGCGCCCGGTTCGACCTGCTGCCCCACCGACACGGGCAGGTCGGTGACCACGCCGTCGGCGGGCGCGGTGATCCGGTGTTCCATCTTCATGGCTTCCAGCCACAGCAGGGGGTCGCCGGCGGACACGGTGTCGCCGAGCGCGACGGCGATCCGCAGCACGGTGCCGGGCATCGGCGCGACCAGCGAGCCCGCGGCGAGCGCGGCCTCCGGGTCGGCGAACCGCGGCACCGGGACCAGGTCGACGGCCCCGAGCGCGGAGTCCACGCACACCAGCCCCGGGTACCGGCCGACGGTGAACACCCGCCGGACCCCGTCGACGTCGAGCACGACCCGCTCGGGTGTGGCTTCGACCACGTCCGCGCCGTCGGCCCGCAGACCGGCCCGGTATTCGACCTCGACCTCGGTGGCCCCCGCGAGGTAGCGCCTGCGGAGGGGCGCGGAGGTCACGTTGCGCCACCCCGCGGGCAGCCGGCCGAGGGTCCGCGCCGACGCCCGGTTGGCCGCGGCCTCGGCGAGCGCCGCCGCCGTGGCCGACAGCCGCACCGCGGCGGCATCCGCGAGCGGGCGGGACAGGACGTCCAGCCCGTGCCGGTCCAGGAACGCGGTGTCGGTGTGCCCGGCCAGGAACTCCTCGTGCCGCAGCACGTTGACCAGCAGGTCGCGGTTGGTGCGCAGGCCGTGGATGCGCGCCCCGGCCAGGGCGCGCGCGAGCCGCCGGGCCGCCTCCGCCCGGGTCGGCGCCCACGCGATCACCTTGGCGAGCATCGGGTCGTAGTGCACGCCGACCACGGAGCCGTCCACCACACCCGCGTCCAGCCGCAGCCCGGCCTCGCCGCCCAGGGCGAACTCCGTGTCCACGCCCGGGATCTCGAACCGGTGCAGCGTCCCGCTCTGCGGCTGCCACCCGGCGGCCGGATCTTCGGCATACAGTCGTATCTCGATGGCGTGCCCGCGGGACGGGGGCGGCTCGGCGGGCAGCCGCTCCCCCTCGGCGATCCGGATCTGCAGCGCGACCAGGTCCAGGCCGGTGACGCATTCGGTGACCGGGTGCTCGACCTGCAGGCGGGTGTTCATCTCCAGGAAGTAGAAATCTGCCGTCGTCTCCCCGGGTGCGGGTGTCCCGCGGGGTACTGCGAGGAATTCGACGGTGCCCGCGCCGACGTAGTCGATCGCCTTCGCGGCCTTGCGCGCCGCGTCGAACAGCTCGGCCCGCATGGCGTCGTCGACCAGCGGGGAGGGCGCCTCTTCGACGACCTTCTGGTGCCGCCGCTGGATCGAGCACTCCCGCTCCCCCAGCGCCCACACCGTGCCGTGGGTGTCGGCGAGCACCTGGACCTCGATGTGCCGCCCGGTTTCCAGGTACCGCTCGCAGAACACGGTCGGATCGCCGAACGCCGAGGCCGCCTCCGCGCTCGCGCTCCGCACGGCGTCGGCCAGCTCGTCCAGGGACCGCACGATGCGCATACCCCGGCCGCCGCCCCCGGCGGAAGCCTTGACCAGCACCGGCAGGTCGTCCTCGGTGACCGCGGACGGGTCCAGTTCGGACAGAACCGGCACTCCGGCGGCGTCCATCAGCCGCTTGGACTCCACTTTGGAGCCCATGGTCTCGATCGCGGACGGCGGCGGGCCGATCCAGGTCAGCCCGGCGTCGATCACGGCCCGGGCGAACCCGGCGTTCTCGGAGAGGAACCCGTAGCCGGGGTGCACGGCGTCCGCGCCCGCCGAGCGCGCGGCCGCCGCCAGCAGGTCGGCCCGCAGGTAGGTTTCGGACGGGGTGTTGCCGGGCAGCCGGACCGCCGCGTCGGCCTCGGCGACGTGCGGGGATCCGGCGTCGGCGTCGGAGAACACGGCCGTGCGGGCGATGCCCAGGGCGGAGCAGGTGCGGAACACGCGGCGGGCGATCTCCCCGCGGTTGGCGACCAGAACGTTGTCGATCACGTCACTCACATCCGGAAGACGCCGAAGCCCTCGGCGCCCCTGATCGGTCCATTGTGGATGGCGGACAGGCACAGCCCGAGCACGGTGCGGGTGTCGCGCGGGTCGATGATGCCGTCGTCGTAGAGCATGCCGGACAGGAACATCGGCAGCGACTCGGCCTCGATCTGCTCCTCGACCATGGCGCGCATCGCGGCGTCGGCGTCCTCGTCGTAGGGCTGCCCGCGCCCGGCCGCGGCCTGGCGGGCCACGATCGACAGCACCCCGGCCAGCTGTGCCGGGCCCATCACCGCGGACTTCGCGCTGGGCCAGGCGAACAGGAACCGCGGCCCGTAGGCTCGCCCGCACATGCCGTAGTGCCCGGCGCCGTAGGACGCTCCCATGAGGACGGACAGGTGCGGGACCTTCGAGTTGGACACCGCGTTGATCATCATCGCGCCGTGCTTGATGATGCCGCCCTGCTCGTACTCCTTGCCGACCATGTAGCCGGTGGTGTTGTGCAGGAACAGCAGCGGCGTGTCGGACTGGTTGGCCAGCTGGATGAACTGGGTGGCCTTCTGCGACTCCTCGCTGAACAGCACGCCCTGGGCGTTGGCGAGGATCCCGATCGGGTAGCCGTGCAGGTTGGCCCACCCGGTGACCAGGCTGGTGCCGTAGAGCGGTTTGAACTCGTCGAAGTCGGAGCCGTCGACGATCCGGCCGATCACCTCGCGCGGGTCGAACGGGATCTTCAGGTCGGTCGGCACGATGCCCAGCAGGTCCTGGGTGTCCAGCACCGGCTCGGCGTAGTCCGGTTTCGGCGACGGGCCCTGCTTGTGCCAGTTGAGCCGCTTGACGATGCCGCGGCCGATGCGGATGGCGTCCTGCTCGTCGTGCGCGAGGTAGTCGGCCAGGCCCGAGGTGCGCGCGTGCATCTCCGCGCCGCCCAGCGACTCGTCGTCGGACTCCTCGCCGGTGGCCATCTTGACCAGCGGCGGGCCACCGAGGAACACCTTCGCGCGTTCCTTGACCATCACCACGTAGTCGGACATGCCGGGCAGGTAGGCACCGCCGGCGGTGGAGTTGCCGAACACCAGCGCGATGGTCGGGATCCGCGCCGCCGAGGAGGTCGTCAGGTTGCGGAAGGTGGCCCCGCCCGGGATGAAGATCTCCTTCTGCGTGGGCAGGTCGGCGCCGCCGGACTCGACCAGGTTGATCGTGGGCAGCCGGTTCTGCGCCGCGATCTCGGCCGCCCGCAGGCCCTTCTTGAGGCTGGACGGGTTGCTGGCGCCGCCCTTCACGGTCGGGTCGTTGGCGACGATCATGCACTCGACGCCCTCGACCACGCCGATGCCGGTGACGACGCTGCCGCCGACGTGGTAGTTCGTGCCCCACGCGGCCAGCGGCGACAGCTCCAGGAACGGCGAGTCCTCGTCGATGAGCAGCTCGATCCGCTCCCGGGCGAGCAGCTTGCCGCGTTTGCGGTGGCGTTCGACGTACTTCTCGCCGCCACCCGCGATCGCCTTCGCGTGCTCGGCCTCCAGCTCGGCGAGCTTGGCCGCCATCGCCTCCCGGTTGGCCGCGAACTCCGCGCTCCCTGTGTCCACTCCGGACCGGATCACGCTCAAGCCGTGTACCCCAATCTCTTCGCCGCGAGACCCGCCAGGATCTCGTTGGTGCCGCCGCCGATGCCGAGGATGCGGACATCGCGGTAGTGCCGTTCCACTTCGGACTCCCGCAGGTAGCCGAGGCCGCCGTGCAGCTGGACCGCCTCGTTGACCACCCACTCGGCCGTCTCGACCGCGGTGTTCTTCGCGAAGCACGCCTCCGCGATGACCTCCTCGCCGGCCACGAACCGCTGCGCGATGTGTCGTGTGTAGACGCGGGCGAGGTCGGTCCGCCGGGCCATCTCCACCAGCTTGTGCTGCACCAGCTGGCGGGAGATCAGCGGGCGGCCGAACGTCTCCCGCAGGCGGCACCACTCCAGGGTCAGGTCCAGGGCGCGCTGCGCGGTCGCGTACCCCTGCACGGCGAGGGAGAGCCGCTCGGTGACGAAGTGGGTGGCGATCTGGATGAACCCGGTGTTCTCCTCGCCCACCAGGTTCTGCACCGGCACGCGGGCGTCGGCGAAGGACAGCTCGGCGGTGTCCGAGCAGTGCCAGCCCATCTTCTCCAGCTTGCGGCTGACCGTGAAGCCGGGCGTGTCCCGCTCGATGACCAGCAGCGACACGCCGTGAGCGCCCGCGCCGCCGGTGCGCACCGCGGTGGTCACGAAGTCGGCGCGGGTGCCGGAGGTGATGTAGGTCTTGGCGCCGTTGACGACGTAGTGGTCGCCTTCCCGGCGGGCGGTGGTGCGGATCCCGGCGACGTCGGAGCCGCCGTCGGGTTCGGTGATCGCCAGCGACCCGATGAGACGGCCCTCGATCGTCGGCCGCGCCCAGCGTTCGATCTGCTCGGGCTCGCCCGCCGTCACGATGTGCGGCAACGCGATGCCGTTGGTGAACAGCGACGCGATCAGCCCGCCCGAGCCGCCCGCGTACAGAATCTCCTCGGTGACGGTCATCGCGTCGAGGAAGTTCCCGCCCCCGCCACCGGCGCTCTCCGGGAACGACACCCCGAGCAGGCCGATCTCGCCGGCCTTGCGGTGCAGGTCGCGCGGCAGCTCACCGGCGCGCTCCCAGTCGTCCAGGTGCGGCAGCACCTCGGTCTCGACGAACCGGCGCACGGTCTTGCGCAGCGCGGTCCGCTCGGGCGTGGCGAACGGGTCGGTCACAGCAGCACCTCCGGGATGTCGGCGTGGCGGGCGCGCAGCCACTCGCCGAACGCCTTGGCCTGCGGGTCGAACCGGGCCTGCGACGCGACCCCCTGCCCGAGCAGCCCTTCGACGACGAAGTTGAGCGCGCGCAGGTTGGGCAGCGCGTACCGGCGGACGGTGAGATCCGCGGTCTCCGGTAGCAGCCGCTGGAACTCCGCGACGGTCAGGTGGTGCGCGAGCCAGCGCCACGCCTCGTCCGAGCGTGCCCACACGCCGAGGTTGGCGTCGCCACCCTTGTCGCCGCTGCGGGCGCCGAGGATCGTACCCAGCGGCAGGCGCCGGGTTGGCCCGTCCGGCAACGGTTCCGGCAGCTCCGGATCATCCACTTCGGACAAGTCCAGGGTGTCCGTCGCGGGCGCGATGTCCAGCCGGGACCCGTCGGGCAGCACGGCCACGTGCGGCACTTCGGCAGCGTCCACGTAGGCCGCCGTGTAGACGCCGTACGGCGAGGCGTCCGAGGGCGGCGCGGTGACGTGGAAGCCGGGGTAGCTCGCCAGGGCCAGTTCGATCGCCGCGCCGCTGAACGCGCGCCCGGCCACCTTCGGATCGGCGTCCTTGACCGCGCAGTGCAGCAGGGCGCTGGCCCGTTGCTCGGTGTCGGCGTCGGTGTGGTCGGTGCGGGCCAGGGTCCAGCGGATCTCCGCGGGCGGCCTGGCCTTGAGCGCACCTTCGAGCTGGTCGCGCACCAGCGCGGCCTTGGCCTCGATGTCCAGCCCGGTCAGCACGAAGGTGGTCTCGTTGCGGAAGCCGCCGAGGGTGTTCAGGCACACCTTGAGCGTCGGCGGTGGCGGCTCGCCGCGGGTGCCGGAGATCCGCACGCGGTCCGGGCCCTCCTCGGTGAGCGTCAGGGTGTCGAACCGCGCGGTGACGTCCGGCCCGGCGTAGCGGGCACCGGCGATCTCGTACAGCAGCTGGGCGGTGACGGTGCCGGCGGTCACCGCTCCCCCGGTGCCCGGGTGTTTGGTGATCACGCTGGTGCCGTCGGCGGCGATCTCCGCGATCGGGAAGCCAGGGGTACCGGTGTCGTGCTCGGTGAAGAACGCGTAGTTGCCGCCGGTGGCCTGGGCGCCGCATTCGATGACGTGCCCGGCGGCCACCGCGCCGGCGAGGGCGTCGTAGTCGTCGCGCGCCCACCCGAAGTGCGCGGCGGCCGGGCCGAGGACCAGCGAGGCGTCGGTGACCCGCCCGGTGACGACGACGTCCGCGCCGCGCTCCAGGCACGCGGCGATGCCCCAGGCGCCGAGGTAGGCGTTGGCGGTCAACGGTTTCCCGAGTCCCAGTTCGTCCACCCGGGACAGCAGGTCGTCGCCCTCGACGTGGGCCACGGCGATGTCCAGGCCCTGCTCCCGCGCCAGCTCGCGGATCGCGGCGGCCAGCCCGCCCGGGTTCAGCCCGCCCGCGTTGGTGACGATCCTGACGCCGTTCTCCTTCGCCAGTGCGAGGTTGTCCGCCATCTGGCGCAGGAACGTCTTGGCGTAGCCGCGGGTGGCGTCCTTGAGCCGGTCCCGGCCGAGGATCAGCATGGTGAGCTCGGCGAGGTAGTCGCCGGTCAGCACGTCCAGCGGGCCGCCGGTGAGCATCTCGCGCACGGCGGAGAACCGGTCGCCGTAGAAGCCGGAGGCGTTGCCGATGCGCAGCACGGTCATGCGAACTGCCCCGCCTTCCGCCCGGAACCGGGCGGGCCGGCGAAGGCCTGCGCGATCTCCAGCCACTTCTCGGCGTCCGGACCGGCCGCCACGACGTCGGTGTCGGCCGGGTGCCGCCGCTGCGTGACGACGAGGCAGAACCCGAGCGCGGACCCGGTGACGCGTTGTGCGGCGTCCTCCGGGCCGAACGTCCACTCTTCACCGTCCACCCCGGACAGTTCGACGCGGAACTCCTCGGCGGGCGGGGCGAGTCCGTGCACCGAGAACGCGAAGTTGCGGGTGCGCACCCCGAACCGCGCGATCTGCCACAGCCGGCGGGTCGGCTCCCGCCGCAGGCCGAGCGCGTCGTAGACGTCCTGCGCGTGCGCCCAGGTCTCCATCAGCCGCGCGGTCGCCATGGACGCCGCACTCATCGGCGGCCCGTACCACGGCAGCTTCTGCCCGTCCGGAACCCGCGCCAGCTCGTTCGCCAGCTCGTCACGCCCGGACCGCCACAGCGCGAGCAGCTCTTCGCGCGGTTTTCCGGCCAGTTCCCGCGCCCCCTGGTCGACGAAGTCCTCTCCCGCGGCCAAGGCCCGCTGGACCTCGGCCGGGAACTCGTCGGGGGTGCGCACCGCGATCAGCGCCTTGGCGTCGGTCCACGCCAGGTGCGCGATCTGGTGCGCGATCGTCCAGCCCTCCGCCGGGGTCGGAACCGACCACTCGGCCTCGCTCACCAGGTCGTCCAGTTCCCGGCTCTCGTCGGCCAGGTCCCGCAGGATCGGTCCGGGGTCCGCCACGCCATCCGCCTCCTCGCGCACGCTTGTTGCCGAGCGTGGCACCCCGGAGCGGAAAAATCAAGCACGCTTGATTGTTTTGCCTAGCACGCCGCGCCGACACGCCCGCATCTTGGGGTCACTGGACAGGCCAACCCCAAGATGTAGTCTTCGATCACCGGCAGGGCCCGACGCCAGGGGAAGCGAGCGGGGGCCCGTCCGGTACGAGTCGTGCCCACCCCAGCACGCCGGCAGCCAGGCCGGTGTGCCGATGAAACGCGCCCGAAAACGGAGTGATGCATGTCTGTGGAAACCTCCCCGGCGCCGGCAGCAACGCTGCGGGTGATCCGCCGGGACGGCGAGGCGTCGCCCTTCGACGCGAGCCGGATCTCCGTCGCGCTGACGAAGGCCTTCCTCGCCGCCGAGGGTGACGGGGCCGCCGCGTCGTCGCGGATCCACCACGTCGTCGACGAGCTGACCACGCAGGTCGAATCCTCGCTGCGCCGCCACGCCACCGGGGACGCCGTGCACCTGGAGCAGATCCAGGACCTGGTGGAACTGGCGCTGATGCGTGGCGGCCACCACAAGGTCGCCCGCGCCTACGTGCGCTACCGCGAGGAGCACGCCAAGGCCCGCGAGACCGCCCCGGCCCCGGCGGCGATCCGCGTCAAGCACCCGGACGGCGAGCTGCGCCCGCTGGACCGCGAGCGCGTGGCCCGCGTCGTCGGCGAGGCCGTCGCCGGGATCGACGACGTCACGGCGGAGCCGGTCCTGGCCGAGGCCGAGCGCAACCTCTACGACGGGATCGGCGCCGACGAGCTGGCCCTGGCGCTGATCATGGCCGCTCGCACGCTGGTCGAGCGGGAGCCCAACTACTCGGCCGTCACCGCGCGCCTGCTGCTGGACAAGCTGCGCGGCGAGGCGCTGAGCCACCTCGCGGGCGAGCCGCGTCAGGCCTCGCACGCCGAACTGGACTACCCCGGCTACTTCCGCGACTACCTGCACCGGGCGATCGAGCTGGACCTGGTGGACCCGGAGCTGGCGCGCTTCGACCTGGAGCGCGTCACCGCCGCGATCCGCCCGGACCGCGACCTGGACTTCGGCTTCCTCGGCCTGCAGACCCTCTACGACCGGTACTTCCTGCACGAGAACGGCACCCGGTTCGAGCTGCCGCAGGCGTTCTTCCTGCGCGTGGCGATGGGCCTGGCCCTGCGCGAGGACGACCGCGAGGCCCGGGCCGTGGAGTTCTACGACCTGCTGTCCAGCTTCGACTTCATGGCCTCCACGCCGACGCTGTTCAACTCCGGCACCACCCGGGCGCAGCTGTCGTCGTGCTTCCTGACCACGGTCGAGGACAGCCTGGACGCGATCTTCCAGTCCTACAAGAACAACGCGCTGCTGGCGAAGTACTCCGGCGGGCTGGGCAACGACTGGACCCCGGTGCGGGGGCTGGGCGCCCACATCAAGGGCACCAACGGCACCTCCCAGGGCGTGGTGCCGTTCCTGAAGATCGCCAACGACACCGCGGTCGCGGTCAACCAGGGCGGCAAGCGCAAGGGCGCGGCGTGCGCGTACCTGGAGACCTGGCACATCGACGTCGAGGAGTTCCTCGACCTGCGCAAGAACACCGGCGACGACCGGCGCCGCACCCACGACATGAACACCGCGAACTGGGTGCCCGACGAGTTCCTGCGCCGCGTCGAGGCCGACGCGCAGTGGACCCTGTTCTCCCCCGACGAGACCCCGGACCTGCACGACCTCTACGGCAACGCGTTCGCCGAGCGCTACCGCGAGTACGAGGCCGCGGCCGACCGCGGCGAGATCCGCGTGTTCCGCCGGGTGCGGGCGGTGGAGCTGTGGCGGCGGATGCTGACCATGCTGTTCGAGACCGGGCACCCCTGGATCACCTTCAAGGACCCGAGCAACCTGCGCTCGCCGCAGCAGCACGCGGGCGTGGTGCACTCGTCCAACCTGTGCACCGAGATCACGCTGAACACCAGCGCCGACGAAGTGGCGGTGTGCAACCTCGGCTCGGTCAACCTGGCCCGGCACGTCCTCGGCGAGGGCCTGGACACCGCGAAGCTGGAGCGCACGGTGCGCACCGCGGTGCGGATGCTGGACAACGTCGTGGACATCAACTTCTACACCATCCCGGAGGCTCGCCGGTCCAACCTGCGGCACCGCCCGGTGGGACTGGGGCTGATGGGCTACCAGGACGCGCTGTTCACGCTCGGCCTGCCGGTGGACAGCCCGGAGGCGGTGGAGTTCGCCGACCGCAGCATGGAGCACCTGAGCTACCACGCGATCGCGGCGTCGGCGCAGCTCGCGCGGGAGCGGGGCGCGTACGAGACCTTCGAGGGCTCGCTGTGGAGCCAGGGTGTGCTGCCGCTGGACTCGCTGCGGCTGCTGGCCGACGCACGCCAGGGCGACGCACTCGACGTCGACTCGTCGTCCACTCTGGACTGGGACGCGCTGCGTGAGGTGGTGCGCGGCGGGATGCGCAACTCCAACGTCATGGCGATCGCGCCGACCGCGACGATCTCCAACATCTGCGGGGTCGGGCAGTCGATCGAGCCGCTGTTCCAGAACCTCTACGTCAAGTCGAACATGTCCGGCGACTTCACCGTGGTCAACCCGCACCTGGTCGCGGCGCTGAAGGAGCGCGGCCTGTGGGACGAGGCGATGGTGGCCGACCTGAAGTACTTCGACGGCAGCCTCGCCCGGATCGACCGGGTGCCGGCCGATCTGAAGCGGCTCTACGCGACCGCGTTCGAGATCGACAGCAAGTGGCTGGTGGACGCCGCCTCGCGCCGGCAGAAGTGGATCGACCAGGCCCAGTCGCTCAACCTCTACATCGCCGCGCCGAGCGGCCGCAAGCTGGACGAGCTGTACCGGTACGCGTGGCACAAGGGCCTGAAGACGACCTACTACCTGCGGGCCAAGGCCGCCACGAGCGTGGAGAAGAGCACGCTGCGCGGCACGGACGGCAAGCTCAACGCGGTGCCCGCCACCGTTCCGGCCGCCGTGCCCGCTGCGGTTCCGGAACCCGAGTTCGCCGCCTGCCGGATCGACGACCCCGACTGCGAGGCCTGCCAGTGACCACCACCGAAACCGACGCGACCGTGCTCGCCGCGTGCCGCCGCGGCGCGGAGCGGGTCAGCGTCGACGACAAGGCGATGATCAACGCCCGCGCGGACGTCAACCAGCTGCTGCCGCTGAAGTACCACTGGGCGTGGGAGAAGTACCTGGCCGGCTGCAGCAACCACTGGATGCCGACCGAGGTGGCGATGCAGGCCGACATCGCGCTGTGGAAGTCGCCGGACGGGCTGACCGAGGACGAGCGCCGCATGGTCAAGCGCAACCTCGGCTTCTTCGCCACGGCCGAGTCGCTGGTGGCGAACAACCTGGTGCTGGCGGTGTACCGGCAGATCACCAACCCGGAGTGCCGCCAGTACCTGCTGCGCCAGGCGTTCGAGGAGGCCGTGCACACGCACACCTTCCAGTACATCTGCGAAAGCCTGGGCCTGGACGAGGGCGAGCTGTTCAACGCCTACCGCGAGGTCCCGTCCATCACCGACAAGGACGCGTGGGCGCTGAAGTACACGCGGAACCTGGAGAACCCGGACTTCGCGACCGGCACCGCGGCCGCGGACCAGGACTTCCTGCGCGATCTGGTGGCCTTCTACGTGGTCTTCGAGGGCATGTGGTTCTACACCGGGTTCGCGCAGATCCTGTCGCTGGGGCGGCGCAACAAGATGGTGGGGATCGCCGAGCAGTTCCAGTACATCCTGCGCGACGAGTCGATCCACCTGAACTTCGGCATCGACTGCATCAACCAGATCAAGATCGAGAACCCGCACCTGTGGTCGCCGGAGTTCCAGGCCGAGGTGCGGGAGATGCTCACCGAGGCGTGTGAGCTGGAGGTCGCCTACGCGCGGGACACGATGCCGCGCGGGATGCTCGGCCTGTCGGCGGCGCTGTGCGAGCAGTACCTGCGCTTCATCACCGACCGGCGCGCCCAGCAGCTCGGGCTGGCCCCGATCTTCGGCGAGAACGAGAACCCGTTCCCGTGGATGTCGGAGGCGATGGACCTGCGCAAGGAGAAGAACTTCTTCGAGACGCGGGTGACCGAGTACCAGACGGGTGGATCGCTCGCCTGGGACTGATCACCTCGATCCCGTGGCGGAGCCCGGTGCTCCGGCGTGCGCAACCGGCACCGCCGCGGGTTCTCAGACGTCCCCTCGCGAGGACAGCGCCGACGTTGGTGAATTGGCATTCATGAGGAGGCGATCCCACAGCGAGGGGGCGTCTGAGGTTCCGCTACCCGCACCGCTACGAAAGCCGATCGACTCCTTGAAGATTCACCCTTGCCGGGTGAGGGGGTGGTGCGGGACGGTGGTGATCAGCCACGTTTTCGCAAGGAGGCGCATCGTGACCAGTGCCGTCGTCCGGGCGTTCCGGGAACGTGTTCCACCCCTGACCGCCATCCCCCTCCCCCGGGCCGTCGACCGCCGCCTGCTGGACCAGCGGTG
Source organism: Amycolatopsis ruanii (assembly GCF_003385175.1). Lineage (NCBI taxonomy): Bacteria > Bacillati > Actinomycetota > Actinomycetes > Pseudonocardiales > Pseudonocardiaceae > Amycolatopsis > Amycolatopsis ruanii. The sequence continues at coordinate 8,958 of NZ_PQHY01000099.1, read as the reverse complement.
GCCGGTGCGGGAGCTGGCGGCCCCGCCCGCGGGCAGCGGGCTGGAGCCGGTCATCGGCGACGCGGGGGCGCCGGTCGTCGGGCACGCCATCGAGTCGATGCGGTTCGGGCTGGACTTCGCGCTGCACCGGTTCGAACGGTACGGGCCGGTGTCGTGGATGGGGGCGTTCGGGCAGCGGATCGTCGTGCTGGCCGGCCCGGACGCCACCCAGGCCGCGCTGGTGAACAAGGACAAGGCGTTCTCGCAGGAGGGCTGGCAGTTCTTCATCGAGCGGTTCTTCCACCGCGGGCTGATGCTGCTGGACTTCGAGGAGCACCACCTGCACCGGCGGATCATGCAGGAGGCGTTCACGCGCGACAAGCTGGCCGGCTACATGCGGCAGGCGGCGCCGGTCCTGCGCGAGGGTGTGGCGGCGTGGGCCGGTGCCGAGCGGCCGCGGCTGTACTGGCTGCTGAAGCGGCTCACGCTGGACGTCGCTTCGCGGGTGTTCATGGACATGCCGCCGGGCGCGGACGCCGACGCGATCAACCGGGCGTTCGTGGGCACGGTACGGGCGGCGACGGCGCTGGTGCGGGTGCCGGTGCCGGGCGGCCGGTGGGCGGCGGGCCTGCACGGGCGGCGCGTGCTGGAGCGGTACTTCGCCGAGAAGCTGCCGTCGAAGCGCCGCAGCGAGGGCGCCGACCTGTTCTCGGCGCTGTGCCACGCGCGGGGCGACGACGGGGCCGAGTTCACCGACGACGACGTCATCAACCACATGATCTTCCTGATGATGGCGGCCCACGACACGGCGACGATCACCAGTTCCGCGGTGGCCTACCACCTGGCGAAGCACCCGGAGTGGCAGGAGCGGGCGCGGGAGGAGTCGCTGGCGCTGGGCGACGACCTGCCGGATCTGGCGGCGCTGGAGAAGCTGACCACGCTGGACCTGGTGATCAAGGAGGCGTTGCGGCTGACGGCGCCGGTGCCGTCGCTGCCGCGCAAGACGGTGAAGGACACATCGGTGCTGGGGCACTACATCCCGGCCGGGACGATGTGCAGCGTGTCGCCCAACACGAACCACTATTCGCCGGAGCACTGGACGAACCCGCGCGCGTTCGACCCGGAGCGGTTCGCCGAGGGGCGGCGGGAGGACAAGTCGCACCGGTTCGCGTGGATGCCCTTCGGCGGCGGGGCGCACAAGTGCATCGGGATGCACTTCGGGAACAACGAGGTGAAGCTCCTGCTGCACGAGATGCTGCGCACGTACCGCTGGTCGGTGCCCGAGGGATACCGCATCAAGTGGGACTACGTGTCGCTACCGGTCCCGGTGGACGGCTTGACGGTACGCCTGCAGCGCCTGCGCTGACTGGCGGGACTCCGCTCACGCCCGCGAGTCCCACGCTCGGGCACGCGAGTCCCACGCTCGGGCACGCGAGTCCCACGCTCGGGCACGCGAGTCCCACGCTCGGGCACGCGAGTCCCACGCTCGGGCACGCGAGTCCCACGCTCGGGCACGCGAGTCCCACGCTCGGGCACGCGAGTCCCGCGCTCGGGCACGCGAGTCCGCGGCCCTTCGCCCGATGAGGCCGAGACGGCTGCCGCATCCGGCGTCGGCGCGCCGCCAGGTTCCGGGCCAGCCGGGATCTCTCGGGAACGGCCGTATCAGCGGCTGCGCGCCCGCAGCACTTCCAGCGCCTTGTCGGCGTGCACGGACATCCGCAGTTCGCTCTTGATCACTTCCAGCAGGCGCCCGTCGGTGTCGATGACGAACGTGTGCCGCTTCGTCAGCAGCGGGCCGAACGAGCGCCGCACGCCGAAGGTTCGCGCCACCTCGCCCTCGGTGTCCGACAGCAGCGGGTAGTCGAACCCGTGCCGCGCCGAGAACTCCTGCTGCCGCGCCACCGGGTCCGGGCTGATCCCCACCCGCTGCGCGCCGACCTCCGCGAACTCCTTCGCCAGGTCCCGGAAGTGGCAGCTCTCCGCGGTGCAGCCGGGCGTCATCGCCGCCGGGTAGAAGAACAGCACCACCGGCCCCGACTCCAGGAACCCGTTCAGCGAGCGCGGCTCACCCCGCTCGTCCGGCAGCGTGAAGTCCGGGACGATCTCACCGGGCTTCATCCGGTCACCGTCGCGTCGGTGTGCTGCTCGATGAGCTGGTCGACCTCGTCACCGGTCGCGGTCTCGGCCACGAACGCGCCACGCGCGGCGATCACGCCGTGCCGCCGCAGCCGTTCGGCCTGCTCGTGGCTGCGCACGCCCTCGGCGCCGATCCGCAGCTTCAGCTCACGCGCCCGCGTGATCAGCTGGTCCAGGTGCCGCGCCGCGGTCTCCGGCTCACCGTCGGCGAGCGCGTCGACGACCGGGCCGGACAGGATCACGTGCTGCACCGACAGCTGGTGCTGCGGGATCAGCTCCAGATCCGCCGAACCCTGCACGGTCAGCACCAGCTTCGCGCCGAGGTCGGCCAGCACGGTGAGCGAGTCGAGCACCTCGCCGCGCGGGTCGAGGATCGACGCGGGGTCCGCGCACAGCCGCAGCGCCTTGGCCGGCAGCTCGTTGCGGTCCAGCTCGTCCTTGACCATCGCCACCAGGTCCGGTTCGATCGCGAGCCGGTTGGGCAGGCGGATGCACACGTCCGGCGCCGCGTCGCCGTAGCGTTCGCGCCAGCGCGCGGTCGCCCGCAGCGACTCGGTCAGCAGCCACTTGCCGAGCGGGATCGTCATGCCGGTGGTGTCGGCCAGCGGGAAGAACTCCTCGGCGGGCAGTTCGCCCAGCTCCGGGTGGTGCCAGCGCAGGCCCGCGTTGACGGCGGCGATCTCGTCGGGGTTGGCCAGCTTGACGGTGGGCTGGTAGATCAGCTCGAACTGCCCGTTCTCCAGCGCGCCGGCGATCTCCGCGCCGAGCCGGTAGCGGGCGCGGTCCCGCGCGTCGAGCTCCGGGTCGAACAGCATCCACTGCGCCTTGCCGGCCTCCTTGGCGCGGTGCAGCGCGATCTCCGCGGCGCGCTCGATGTCCTCGACACCGCCGTCGCGCACGTCCCGCACCACGATCCCGGCGCTGGCGCTCACCCCGACGCCGTGTTCGCCGATGTAGATCGGCTCGGCCAGGTCCTCCAGCGCGGTCTCGACGAGGGCGATGACCTGCGGCGGGGTCAGCTCGCCGCGCAGCAGCACGGCGAACCCGTCACCGGACAGCCGCGCCACCAGGGCGTCGTGGTCGGCGAAGGCTTCCTTGAGCTTCTTGGCGACCCCGCGCAGCACCGCGTCGCCGACTCCGGCGCCGAGCCCGTCGTTGATCACCTTGAACCCGTCGAGGTCGAGGTAGACCAGCGCGATCTGACCGCGTGCCGACGGGCTGAGCGCGGATTCCAGCAGGGTGCGGAAGCGGGAGGCGTTGGACAGGCCGGTGAGCGAGTCGTGGATGCTCTGGTGCCGCAGGGTTTCCTGCAGCGTGTAGACCTCGTTCGCGTCGGCGGCCATCAGCACCGGGTACAGCGTGCCGGGGCGGTCGCCGGGCAGGCGGGTGAGGACGATGTCGGCCCACACGCCCGCGTCGTCGGCGTGGGCGAGGCGGATCCGGTCGGCGAACTCCTCGATCTCGGTCTCGGCCAGCTCGGCCAGGGCGGTGGCGAGCTTCTGGCAGTCGCGGTCGTCGAAGCCGAGTTCGGTGAGGCGGCGGCCGCGCAGGCGGTCGGGCTTGTGCCCGAGGAACTTGCCGAGCTCCTTGTTGACCTCGACGATCGTGCCGTCCGGATCGGCCATCGCGATGCCGATGGGTGCGGTGCTGTAGAGCGTGGTGAAGCGGCGCAGGGCGGCGTCGCGGGCCGCTTCGGCCTCGGCGACGGCGGTCCGCGCGAAGTCGTGCAGGAGTCGTTCGAGCTCTTCCGGGGGAAGTGATACTCCGTCCGTGTCAGCCAACCGCGCGGCCCAGCGACGGGCCACGTCCGCCCACCCTGGTGCGGCACCAGGTTCCGACACGCTCCACCTCTTCCGGAGAACGACAACGGCCAGGTCAGGCCCGGTCTGGGCGCCGACAAGCCCACTCCGGGCCGGATCCGTCCCGGAGTCATGCCACGCCATCACGCACGGACAGACTTGTCTACCGGCCGAACGTGTGATGATCAGTGTAGATGTCGTCACCGCTGGTGATTTTTTCGGCTACCGCGTCCAGGCGCGGTCAACAGATCAGCCGTGCCCCAGGCGGTGTCCGGAGGCCGGGAAGGCAACTGGGAGTGGTGGTCCCCCGCCCTCGGATCAGACCTTCCCCCAGCCCTGCCCGGCCGCGCGGGAGGCGACCCCGAGCGGCGATCCGCCGGGCGCCGTCAACCGCCACACCGCGACCCTCCCGGTGGCCGCGGTGCCGCCCGGTAGCCGCGTCGGGCGTTCTTCCAGGCGCGTGAAGCCGAGCCGGGCGGGGACGGCGCCGCTGCGGTGGTTGGCCACGTCGTGGACGATCTCCACCCGGTTGGCGCCGACGCGGAACGCCTCGGTGGTCAGCAGCCGCGCCGCGCGGGTGGCCCAGCCGCGGCCGGTGCAGGCCTTCGCGAGCCAGTAGCCGATCTCCAGCCCGCCCCGGCCGATGCGCGCCATCAGCCCGCAGCTGCCCGCGAGCGTCCCGTCCGGCGCGACGATCGCGTAGTCGAAGGTCTCCGCCGCGAGCCAGCTCTCCCGCGACAGCGTCAGGAAGTCCCGCGCGTCGCGCTCGGTGTAGCCGTCCACCGCCCACGGCATCCACGGCGCGAGGTGGTCCAGGGACTCGTTCACCAGGCGGTGCAGGAGCTCGGCGTCGCCGGCCCACCACCGGCGCAGCAGGATCACCCCGTCCGAGAGGGTCTCCGCAGGGATCTGCATCCCCCGATCATCCACGCCGCCGCCGTGGCCCGCACGGGACTTTCCGCCGCGTCAGCCGAGACCGGCCTCGATGTGGGCGAGGTGCGCGGCGAGGATGTCCTCGAACGCGGCGCCGCGGTCCGCCCCGAGCGGCCGGACGTCGCGGGCGAAGTGCGCCAGGGCGGGGAAGCGTCCGGGGTCGGCGCCCAGCACCGCGACGCGGAACAGCTCCACGCCCTGCTCGTACTCCTCGGGGGTGAGCGTGCGGACGCCGGCGTCGGCGGAGATCAGCGCGGCGAGCAGGACCACGATCCGGTGGTAGCGCGCGGGGATCTCCTCGTCGGGCAGGCCGGCCGCGCGCAGGGCCTGCAGCACCTCCTCCATGACCAGCCGCGAGCCGGTGCCGCTGGAGGCGTACCGGCCCCAGATCGTGGCGAGCTGCGGGTGCCGGCCGAACGCCTCCCGCAGCCGCAGGGCCAGGGCGGTGATGCGCTGCTTCCAGTCCCCCTCGGGGCGATGACCTTCCACGGCGGCCAGCAGGATCCGGTCCGCGACCGCGCGCAGCAGCTCGGTCTTGTTGCGGAAGTGCCGGTAGAGGCTGGAGGAATCGGTCCCGAGCGCCACGGCGAGCTTGCGCACGCTGAACGACTCGGCGTCGCTCGTGCGCAGCAGCTCCGCCGCCACGTCCAGGATCTCCTCGGTCGACCAACGCCTGCGGCCCGTCATCTCGCCCCTTCCGTCCGGAGCGAGTCTAACCTATGCACTTGCCGTTGCACGCACCGCGTGCATAATGGGGACACATGCCTCTGGGGAAGGAGAAGCAACCATGAGCGAAACCGTCACGCGACCACCGGCACCGGACTTCGACACGATCACGCCGGAGGAACTGCGTGCCTACAGTGACGCGGAGAACCGCTTCCGCGCGTCCGAGGCGGCCCGGGAGATGCTCGGGCACCCGGACCCCGGCGCCACGATCGAATGGCAGCAGGTGCCGCTGCCCGGCCGCGAGCTGCCGGTCCGGGTGTACCGTCCGGCGGCCGGGGCCGGAACCGCGCTGCCGCTCGTGGTCCACGTGCACGGCAGCGGCTTCACGGGCACGGCCGTGCAGTGCGACTGGACCAACAGCCACGTCGCCACCCAGCTGCCCGCGGTCGTCGTCTCGGTCGAACACCGCCTCCTGGACTTCGACACGCCGCTGTCGGCGGCCGCCGACGACGGCTGGGACGTGCTGCAGCACGTGGTGCGGCACGCTTCGCGGTGGGGTGTCGACCCGGAGCGGGTGGCCGTGTTCGGCGAGAGCTGCGGCGCGCTGATCAGCGCCCTGACCGCGATCCGGGCCAGGGACGCCGGCCTGCGCCTCGACGCGCAGGTGCTGGTCAACCCCGTCACCGACACGACCGGCACGATGCTCGACCACCCCTCGGCCACCGAGTACGCCCACACCCCGGCCCTCGCGCTGCCCCAGCTCCGGCTCATCCGGCGGCTCGGCGTGCCACCGGGAGCCGACGCGCGGGCGGTCTCACCGCTGTACGCCGACGACCTGAGCGGGCTGGCCCCGGCGCTCGTGGTGGTGCCGACCCGCGACCCGGTGGCCGATCACGGCCGCCGCTACGCCGAACGGCTGCACGCGGCCGGGACACCGGCGCGGCTGAGCGAATACCCGGGAGCGGGGCACGCGTTCCTCACCCTGCCCGGGGTGGAACCCCAGGCCGCGACCGCGCGGGCGGAGATCCTCGAGTTCCTCCGGGCCGCCCTCGTGCCGAGCGGGGAGGCGTTCTGATGACGCAATCACCTCCGCGGCGATCGGCGCTCGCCGCGATGTACACGGGGCTGGGACTCACCGTCGCCGTGACGGTCCTGGCGTACCTCAGCACTGCGGTCCTGGCCGGCCACGTCCGGGCCGGCTATCCGGCCTACACCCCGGCGCAGGTCGATTCGGCCGTCACCGCCTACCTCGTCTTGTTGTCCGTCCTCGGAGCGCTCGGCGCCGGCGGCTGGCTCTGGATGACCTGGGCGGTCCGGGCCGGCAAACGGTGGGCCCGGCCCGCCGCGACCGTGATGCTGGTGCTCGGCATCGGCACCGGGCTGACCGGGCTGTTCATCAGGGACGTCTCGGGCGAGCCGGGGCTGCCGCCGGCGCTGGGCTGGGCCGGGATGGCGCCCTGCCTGGCGGGCATCGTGGCGGTCGGACTGTTGTGGAAACACTCGGAGAGGAAGGCGCAGTGAACAGCATCGGCATCATCGGGGTGGGCGAGATCGGCCGGGCCATCGTGGACGGCCTGCACCACGGGGGCGGCGACGCACCCGAGGTGTTCCTCTCGCCGCGGGGAGCCCGCACCGCCGCGGAGCTGTCCGAGCGCTACCCCGGCGTTCAGGTGTGTCCCGGCAACCAGACGGTGGCCGACCGCGCGGACATCGTGATCATCGCCGTGCGCCGTCAGGACCGGCACGAGGCACTCGACGGCATGACGGTGGCCGGCGACAAGATCGTGATCAACGTGATGGCCGGCGTCGCCAACGACGACCTGCGTGCGACGCTGGGCACCGAGGCCCCGATCGTCCGGGCCATCCCGCTGCCCGCGATCCGCGAACGCCGCTCCCTCACGGCGACCTACCCGTCCCACCCGGTGGCGGATGCGTTCTTCGAGCGGCTGGGCGGGGTGCTCCCGGTCGGCGACGAGGCGGCCTTCGACGTCCTCTCCGCGGTGACGGGAACGCTGACCAGCCACTACCGGTACCTCGCCACGATCACCGCGTGGGCCGCCGGACACGGCATCGCCGCCGAGGACGCGGACCGCTACGTCCGGAGCCTCTTCCAGGAGACCGGCCGCGCCCTGAGCGACCGGACCCGCACGCTGGAGCGTCTCGCGGCCGACCACGAGACGCCGAAGGGGAACAACGAGCGCATCCGCACGACCTGGTTCACCCCCGCCAACGCCGCCGCGCTCACCCAGGCCCTCGACGACCTGCTCACCGACCTCGGCCGGCCCTAGGAAAGGCCTGACGACGATCGCGGGTGGTTGGTGGGTTCTGCTGGTGGTGTCGCGGTTTGCGATGCGTTCGGATCGCGTGGCGGGGCAACGGCAGACCCCTGGTCACCCTGCTCCCCGCCGGGCAGGGAACGCCGCTTCAACGTCAGAGACGCCCTAGGTCATGATGGCGCTCTCGGGCACCACCGTGTCGTTCCGCAGCGCGTCGAACAGCTGCTTCGACTTCGTCTTGTCCCAGCGTTCGGCCGAGGCGGACGTGACGGGCACCGTCGTGGACAGCACGCCGTCGGAGGAGATGCCGCGCATCGCCCAGGCCAGGCCGACCAGGTTGTGCAGGTGGTCGCCCTCGTCGATGGTCAGCGCGTCCGGCGCGGCGCTCAGCAGCGGGAAGACGTCGAACGGGTTCAGCAGGGTGCCGGGGCTGGAGATCTCGCTGACCAGCGCGCCGATGAACTTGCGCTGGTTCTCCACCCGGTCCAGGTCCGACCGTGGCGTCGCCTCGCTGTGGCGCATGCGCACGAACCCGAGCGCCTGCGCGCCGTCGAGGTCGCCGCACCCGGCGGGGATCGTGATGCCGGTGACGGTGTCGTGCATCTCCTTGTCGACGCACATGTGCACGCCGCCGATCGCGTCGACGATGTTGGCGAACCCGCCGAACCCGATCTCGGCGTAGTGGTCGATGCGCAGCCCGGTGGCCTGCTCGACCGTCTTGACCAGCAGCGGCGCGCCGCCGATGGAGAACGCGGCGTTGATCTTGCTGGTGCCGTGGCCGGGGATGGCGACCTGCGAGTCGCGCGGCAGGCTGACCAGCGTCGGCTTGGTGTCGTTGTCCGGCAGGTGCGCGATCATCATCGTGTCGGTGCGCTGACCGCCGCCCGCGGCCGCGACGTCACCGGTGACCAGGCGCTGCTCGTCCTCGGCGGTCAGGCCCTCGCGGCTGTCCGAGCCGACGATGAGCCAGTTCGTGCCCGCCCCGGCGGCGGGGCGGCCCTCGTAGTCCTCCAGCGCGGCGATCCGGTTGATCGAGAACTCCAGGTACACCCACACCCCGGCGAGGAACAGCACGAACACCGACAGCAGGGTGAGCAGGACCTTGCCCGGGCCGAACCGGCGGCGGCGCGGGCGGCGCGTGACCGGCGGCGGGGGCGGCGGGACGTCAC
>NZ_PQHY01000098.1:0-22144 GCF_003385175.1 Amycolatopsis ruanii | reverse complement strand
CGGGGGTGGCGGTCAGGGGTGTAGGAGGGCCTTGCCGGCGTCGGCGGCGAGGTCTTCCAGCACGCGCAGCGCGCGGTCGGCCTCCTCGAGCGGGAACTCGTGCGTGATCAGTGGCGCCGGGTCCAGCACGCCCGTCGAAAAGGCCCTCACCGCGTGCGTCCAGGCTCGCGACGGTGCGCCGAACACCGTGTGCACCGTCACCGCGGCCGTCACCAGGTCCGCGGGCGCGATCGGTTCCGTCTCGTGGCCCGCCAGGCCCGTCAGCACGACCCGACCACCGCGGCGGCACATCCGCACTGCCAGCGCGCCCGTGCCCGGCGCGCCGGCCAGCTCCGCCACCACGTCGAACCCGCCCGGCGCCGCGCCCGGGCTGTAGAAACCGGAAGCGCCGCAGAAGCGGGACGCCACAGCCGCCCGGGACGCCCGCGGGTCCACCACGACCAGCTCCGCCGGGCCGCTCGCCGCCAGCAGCTGGGTCGCCAGCAGCCCGAGCGTCCCGCCGCCGATCACCGCCACCCGCTCGCCCGGCACGACCGCCGCGAGCAACGTCGCCGCCGCCATGCACGCCGCCGGCTCCAGCAACGCGGCCGCGCGCAGGTCGGCGCCGTCGGGCAGGACGTGCAGCAACCGCGCGGGCAACCGCAGCTCGCCGGCCCACGCGCCGGGCTGGGTGAAGCCCGTCTCGTCGTACTCGGCCACGCACAGGGTCGTGTCGCCGCGCCGGCACGGGGCGCACCGGCCGCAGTTGCGGAACCCCTCGCCCACCACCGGCTTGCCCAGCAGCTCCGGATCCGTGCCCGGCCCCAGCTCGACGACCGTCCCGGACCACTCGTGCCCCGGCACCACCGGGTACCGCACGAACCCCTCCGGCCGCGTCCCGGCCAGCACCTCGCGGTCCGACCCGCAGATCCCCGCCCACTCGACGCGCACGACGACCTCGCCGTGGCCGGGATCCTCCGGTTCGGCGCGCACGACGCGCAGCTTGCCCGGGCTCTCGACGACGACCGCGCGCCCCATCAGCCCACCAGCTCGGGTACCCGCTCGACCCACGAGCCGTGCGGTTCCAAGGTCAATTCCCGCACGTCGTCGGGCCTGCGAACGAGCCGCACCACCAGGTAGTCCGACGACAGCCGCTCCGCCGAACCCTCGCCCCACTCGACGACGACCGCCGCCGAATCCAAGTCCGTGTCCAGGTCCAGGTCGTCGAGCTGCGTCAGGTCGCCGCCCAGCCGGTAGGCGTCCACGTGCACCAGCGCCACGCCCCGCTCCCCCGCCGGGTGCACCCGCGCCAGCACGAACGTCGGCGAGCTGACCCGCCCGGACACCCCGAGCCCGGCCGCGATCCCGCGCGTCAGCACGGTCTTGCCCGCGCCGAGCGGCCCGGCGAGCAGGACGACGTCGCCCGCCCGCAGCGTGCGGCCGAGCGACTCGCCGAACGCCACCGTGTCCTCGGCCGTCGGCAACTGGATGCTCATTGGTTCAACCACCGCCACATCCGGCGCGGGCGGGACTCGTCGGTCACGCCGGCGCATCGCTGTACCAGGTCGATGAGGTGGCTGTTGACCACCTCGGGCTGTTCGAGCTGCACCATGTGCCCGGCGCCGCGCACCCGCACCAGCTCGGCGTCGGGCAGTTCGGCCGCGATGCGCTCGGCGTGCGAGTACGGCGTGAACCGGTCGGTGTCGGCGCCGATCACCAGCACGTGCGCGTGCTTCAGACCGGCCAGCGCGGCGTACCGGTTGTGGCTGCCGAGGGTGTCGACGAACCCGACCAGCTCCTTCACCGGCGTCACCGCCAGCATCTCCAGCATGAAGTCGACCACGCGCGGATCGACGTCGCGAGAGCCGAACGCGAGCAGCCGCACCGCCTGCCGGGTCAGTTGCCCGCCCGCGGCGCGCACGAACTCGACCAGCCCCGGCTGCCACCCGGCGAGCTCGCCGACGCCGCGGGTGAGCGGGTTGTACTTGGACAGCAGCCCGCGCGGCAGGCCCTTGCGGCCCACCTCGCCCGCCGCGGTGGCGATGAACGCAACCCCGCAGACGCGGTCGGCGAACAGGTCCGGGTTCTGCTGGGCCAGCTCCATGACCACCATGCCGCCCATGGAGTGGCCCATGAGCACGATCGGCCCCTCCGGCGCGACCGCGCGCAGCACCGCGTCGAGGTCGCGGGCCAGCTGCTCGATGGTGCTGGCCTTTTCGCTCGCCGGGCCGGACGTGCCGTGCCCGCGGTGGTCGTAGTAGACCTGCCGGACCCGCGGCAACGTGAGCGACGCCAGGTCACGGCGCTGGAAGTGCCAGCTCAGCTGCGACAACGCGAACCCGTGCACGCCGACCACGATCAGTTCGGGCTTGCCGCCGTCGGCCGGGTCGATCTCGGACACCGACAGCGGGGTGCCGTCGTCGGCGGCGACGGTGGAGGTGCGGTCCGGGTCCAGGGTGCCCAGTGGCGCGGCGGCGAGGTGGTCGCGCTGGCGCTGCTGCTGGGCGGTCACCGCGATGGTGGCCGCCGCGGTGCCGGTGACCAGCGCGACGGCACCGCCGAGCACGGTGAGCATCCGGCGGGACACCATCAGACGTCCTCCCCCAGGTACCGCCGCCGGATCCGCGGCCGGTACATGCCGGTGACGATCTCGTAGTCGATGGTGCCGATCTTGTCGGCCCATTCGCGCGCGGTCGGCTCGCCGTTCGCGCCGTCGCCGAACAGGACCACCTCGGCGCCCAGCGGCGGCTCGTCGTCACCGCAGTCCACGACCAGCTGGTCCATGCACACGCGCCCGGCGACCGGGCGGCGTTTGCCGTGCAGCCACACGTCCATCCGGCCGGACAGCGTGCGCGGCACCCCGTCGGCGTAGCCGGTGGGCACGAGCGCCAGCGTGGTGTCGCGCTGCGCGGTCCACGTGTGTCCATAGGAGACGGACTCGCCGGCGCGGATCCGTTTGGTGAGCACGACCGAGGACCGGAACGTCATGACCGGGCGCAGGTCCTCGGGCTCCGGGTTGGGGTTGAGTCCGTAGATCGCGATGCCCGGGCGGACGAGGTCGAAGTGCAGGTCCGGCCGGTTCAGCGTGGCGGCCGAGTTCGCCAGGTGCCGCAACGGGTTCAGGCCGGCTTCGCGGGCGATCCCATACGCCGCGGCGAAGCGGTCGGCCTGCCGGTCGATCGACGGGTGGCCGGGCTCGTCGGCGCACGCGAGGTGCGACCAGATCGCGACGACCTCGACGGCCGGCTCCGCGGCGGCCTCCTTGACCAGGGCGGGCCAGTCCGCGGCGGGACAGCCGTTGCGGGACAGACCGGTGTCGATCTTCAGGTGCACGCGGGCTTTCTTGCCGGCCCGGCGGGCGGCTTCGGCGATGCGGGCCAGTTCGTGGAGCGAGCCGGCCGAGAGGTCGACGTCCGCGGCGATGCCCGGGGCGAAGTCGGTGGCCGGCAGGTCGAGCCAGGTGAGCAGCGGCGCGGTGATGCCCGCCGCGCGCAGGGTGAGCGCCTCGTCCAGGGAACAGGCCCCGAGCCAGGTGGCGCCGGCCTGCAGCGCGGCCCGCGCGACGGGGACGGCGCCGTGGCCGTAGCCGTCGGCCTTGACGACCGCCATCGTGGCGGCACCGGAAGCCGCCGCCCGGCTCGCGAGCAGGGCGACGTTGTGGCGCAGGGCAGCCAGGTCGACGACAACCTCGGCACGGGGGGAATCGGGACTCATCGGGGCCCATTTTCCCACGTCCGGGGTACCGGGTGCCGGTCGGGCACGGACGATGCCCGTGGCGGTGGTCACCGCCGAACGTCCTCAGGCCCCCTGCACCGGCACGTTGTGCACCAGCTGCCGCACCGCCAGGTGCCGTCCCCGGATCTCGTCGCCCGCCTCCGGCGACGCCGGCTGCTCCAGCGTCACCTGCGCCTTCGCCTCCCAGGCCGGTGGCTCGGCGCCGCCGGCGAGTGCCCAGGCGGCCTGGCGCGCGGCGCCCAGGGCCACGTGCTCGGCCGGCTCCGGCACCACCACCGGCACCCCGAACACGACCGGCGCGATCGCCCGCACCGCCTCGGACTGGGCCGCGCCGCCGATCAGCAGCACCCGCCGCGCGGACAGGCCCTGCGCCGCCACCGCGTCCAGCCCCGCCGAGAGCCCGCACAGCATGCCCTCGACCGCGGCCCGCGCCAGGTTTTCCGGCGTCATGTTGCCCCGGCGCAGCCCGTGCAGCGAACCGGCCGCCGTGGGCAGGTTCGGGGTGCGCTCGCCGTCCAGGTACGGCAGCAGCGTCAGGCCCTCCGCGCCGGGCGGGGCCGCCAACGCCAGCCGGTCGAGCCCGGCCAGGTCGGTGCCCAGCATCCCGGCGGTCGCGGTCAGCACGCGCGCCGCGTTGAGCGTGCAGGCCAGCGGCAGGAACCGCCCGGTCGCGTCGGCGAACCCGGCGACCAGCCCGGTGGCGTCCGCGGGCGCCGTCTCGGACACGCCGAACACCGTGCCGCTGGTGCCCAGTGACACCACGACGTCGCCCTCGCCGAGGCCCAGCGCCAGCGCCGCGGCCATGTTGTCGCCGGTGCCCGCCGAGACCAGCACCCCGTCCGGTGTCCGCCCGGCCGCCTCCGCCGGGCCCAGCACCCGCGGCAGCTCCGGGTCCCGTCCGCCGAACGCGTGCTTGAGGATGTCCCGCCGGTACACGCCGTCCGCGGGCGAGAAGTACCCGGTGCCGGACGCGTCGCCGCGGTCGGTCACCGCCTCGCCGCCGGTCAGCCGCCAGGTCAGCCAGTCGTGCGGCAGCACCACGCGCGCCACCCGGTCGGCCAGCTCGGGCTCGTGCTCCGCCAGCCACCGCAGCTTCGTCACCGTGAAGCTGGCGACCGGCACCAGGCCGACCGCCTCCGCCCACGCCGCCGGGCCGCCCAGCTCGCGCACCAGGTCCTCGGCCGCCTGACCGGACCGCGTGTCGTTCCACAGCAACGCCGGGCGCACGACCTCGCCGTCCTCGTCGAGGGTCACCATGCCGTGCTGCTGACCGCCGACGCCCAGCGCCTGGACGCCGTCCAGCAACCCGTCGCTCGCCTCGGTGAAGGCCCGCCACCACTCGCGCGGGTCCACCTCGGTCGCGTCCGGGTGCGCGGCGCGGCCGGTGCGCACCACGGCGCCGGTCCCCGCGTCGCAGACGACGATCTTGGTGGACTGCGTGGAGGAGTCGACCCCGGCCACGAGCTTGTCCGTCATGCTTCCTCCCGGAGTTGCGCCACCAGCACTTCCACGCCGAGCGCGCGCATCGCGGCGATCTCCTCGGCGGGCGTCTCGTCGTCGGTGATCACCACGTCGTAGGCGCTCACGTCACCGTAATCGTAGGTGGCGGTGCGGCCGAACTTCGAATGGTCGACCACCAGCACGTTGCGGTTCGACGCGGCCAGCGCGGCCGTCTTGAGGTCCGCGTAGTCGCGCACCGGGTGGTAGAGCCGGCCACCGGCGACCGCGGTCGCGGAGACCAACCCGACGTCGGCCCGCATCCGGCCGAGCGCGGCGACCGTGTCCGGGCCGGCACACGAGTCGAACTCGGTGTAGCGGCCGCCGAGCAGCAGCACCTCGACGCCCTCGGCCTCGCCGAGGATCCGCGCCTCCTCCAGCGAGTTGGTGATCACCACCAGCCGCCCCAGCTCCGGGAAACGCCGGACCAGCGGGAACAGGGTCGTCGAATCGTCGACGAACACCGTCTGCCCCGCGGTCACCTGCTCGAACGCCAGCGCCGACAACGCTTCCTTCACCGGCAGGTTGAGGGTCTCCCGGAAGCGCTTCGCCGTCTCCATGGTCAGCGCCGGGTAGGCCGCGACCTTGCCGCGCAGCTTGCGCAGCAGCCGCCGCTCGGCGAGGTCGTCGAGGTCGCGGTGCATCGTCATCAGGCTGACCCCGAACTGCTCGGTCAGCTGGTCGATGCGTACCTCACCGCAGTCGATCACGTGCCGCAGGACCTCCTGGCGGCGCTGCTCGACCTCGGCGTCGGACGGCCTAGGCACGCACCACCGCCTTGATCACCGAGTCGTCCTTGGCGGCGATGGTGAGCGCCTGCTCGACCTCGTCCAGGCCGAACCGGTGGGTGACCAGGCGGTCCAGGTCGACCTCGCCGCCGGCGGCCAGCGCGATCGCCGTCGGCCAGGTGTTCGCGTAGCGGAAGGTGCCGGTGACCTCCAGCTCGAAGTTCTGCACGTGCGCCAGCGGCAGCGGGATCTCGTCGCCGCCCATGCCGATCAGCACGACCCGGCCGGCGCGCGCCACCGTGCGGATCGCCTGGCCCGCGGCGGCCGGGACGCCCGAGCATTCGAGCAGCACGTCCGGCTCGAACCCGGCGCCGGCCAGGCTCTCCCGCGACACGTCGATCGTCGCGGTCGCGCCCAGCTCCTCCGCCACCTGGAGGCGGCGCGGGTTGACGTCGGTGACGACGACCTCGCTCGCGCCGAACGCCCGCGCGGTCTGGGTCGCGACCAGGCCGATCGGACCGGCCCCGGTGATCAGTACGCGGCTGCCCGGCGCGATGCGGGACTTGCAGCTCGCCCACACGCCCACCGAAAGCGGTTCGAGCAGGCCGGCCGCGTCGTCGCTGAGCGCGTCGGGCACCGGGTGCGCGAAGTCCTCGCGCAGCACGACGTACTCGCAGAACGCGCCGTCGATCGGCGGGGTGCCGAAGAACCGCATGCGCGGGCACAGGTTGTAGCGGCCGGCCTTGCACTCGCCGCACACCGAGCACGGCACACCCGGTTCGAGGGCGACGCGCGCGCCGATCTCGTGCCGCCGCGCGTCGCTGCCGCGGGCCACCACCACGCCGCTGGGCTCGTGCCCGAGGACCAGGGGCTGCTCGACGACGAAGTCCCCGATGCGGCCGTGCTCGTAGTAGTGCACGTCGGAACCGCAGGTGCCGACGGAGGCGACCCGGATCAGCACCTCGTCCGGCGCGGGCCGCGGCACCGGCCGCTCCTCGATCCGGATGTCGTGGATCCCGTACAGCACGGCGACCTTCATCGTCGCGGGCACATCACTCACCTGTCACGGCTCCCAGCGTCAGGCCGGTGACCAGCCACCGGCGCACGGCGAGACCGGCCACGATCATCGGCAACACCACAATAGTGCCGATCGCCGTGAGCTGGCCCCAGTCGATTCCCGTCTGCGTCACGAGCTGGTCGGCGGCGATCGGCAGGGTCTGCGAGTGCGGACCACCGAACACCAGCGCGAACGCGTAGTCGTTCCAGGAGAACACCAGGCACAGCACGAAGGTGGTCACCAGGCCCGATTTGGTCAGCGGCAGCACGACGTACCAGAACGCCTGCCACCGCGTGCAGCCCGCGACCAGCGCGGACTCCTCCACCGACGGCGGCACCTCGGCGAAGAACGCACTCATCAGCCAGATCGCGAACGGCAGGTTGAACGTCAGGTACGCCAGGATCAGCCCGGGGATGCTGTCGATCAGGTTCGCGCCGCGGAACAGCAGGAACAGCGGCAGCACCACGACCGCGATCGGCGCCATCCGGGTCGAGATGATCCAGAACGCCACGTGCTTCTTGGCGCGCATCCGGGTGCCGGCGAGCCCGTACCCGGCCAGCGCGCCGATCGCGACCGCGAGCACCGAGGAGATGCCGGAGGCGAGCACGCTGTGCCAGATGTAGGGGCCGAGGTTGTTGGCCCCGGTGAACAGGCTGCGGTAGTTCTCCAGCGTGGGCTGGAACAGGAACTCCGGCTCCGCGGCGGTCACGTCCACATCGGACTTGAACGAGGACGCGACCATCCACACCAGCGGCACCAGTGTCCACAGCAGACCGAGGAGCACCACCACGCGGACGCCCAGCCGGGCGCGCAGCGGGGTGCGGTCGATGGCGCTCGTCGTCATCGGGTCAGCCCCTTCCTGTCCAGTACCCGGACGAACGCCCGCGCGATGAGGATCGTCACCCCGAGCATGACGAGCCCGATCACCGCGGCGTAGCCGAGGTCGAAGAAGCGGAAAGCCGTTTCGTAGAGCCGGATCGGCACGGTCTTGGTCGCGTCGGCGGGGCCGCCGTTGGTGGTGACGTTGATGATGTCGAAGTACCGGATGGCGTCCATCGAGCGGATCAGCAGCGCCACCAGCAGCACGCCGGAGATCGAGGGCAGCAGGACGTGCCGGAAGGTCTGCCAGCCGTTCGCGCCGTCCAGCGCCGCGGCCTCGCGGATGCTCTGCGGCACCGCGGTCAGGCCGGCGAGCACGACCAGCGTGATCAGCGGCGTCCACTCCCAGACGTCCATCGCGACCACCGCGACGAACGCCGACGTGCCGCTGCCGAGGATGTCGCCGTGGTAACCGACCAGGCCGAGCAGCCACGTGTAGAGGCCGAACGTGGAGTCGGTGAGGAACCGGCCGAGCAAACCGACGATCACCGGCGCGACGAACATCGGCAGCAGGAACAGCGTCAGCAGCAGGTTGCGGGCGCGCATCAGCTTCCACAGGCACAGCGCGAACACCAGGCCCAGCAGCATCTCCAGGCCGACGGTCAGCACGAAGAACGCGATGGTGCGCAGCCACTGCACCCACAGGTCGAGATCGGAAAACAGGCGCGCCCAGTAGGTGAGGCCGACGTTGTCGAACACCACCCCGCCGAGCAGGCGCACCCGCGAAAAGCTCATCGCGATGATCGTGACCAGCGGGATGACCGACAGCAGCGCGAGCAGGATCATGCCCGGCGTCATCATGAGGCCGTGGAACCCGATCCGCCTGCGCGGCTTGGTGTTCCGGGCCGGCGCCTGGGCGGGCGCGTCGAGTGTCGTGGTCATGCCGCCCACCCCCGTGCCGTGATCCGGTCGATCTTCGCCGCCGCGTCACGCATCGTCTCGGCGGGCGAGGAGTCGCCAGCGAGCATTTTGGACAGTTGCGTGTAGACGGCGGTGTCGCACTCGTTCCACATCGGGATCTTCGGCCGCAGCCCGATGTTCTCCGGCCGCCACGCGGTCGCCACGGCGGGCGCGGCGAGGATGTTCGGCATCGCGGACGGCCGGTGCTCGGCGGCGCGCACCTCGGGCAGGTCGTAGACGGACTGGCGAGTCGGGGTGCCGCCGCCGGCCTCGCTCTTCAGGTTGGCCAGCTGCGTCTGCGTGGAGGTCGCCCACAGCACGAACAGCCACGCGGCCATCCGCTCGTTGGGCAGGGTGTTGCCGTTGATGCCGATGCCGCAGCCGCCGTAGTGGTTGGCGGAGCGGACGGGCCCGCGCGGCAGCGGCGCGTAGCCGAAGCGGCCGGGCATGGCCTTCTCGTTGGTGGCCGCGTACTCGTGCCAGTTGACGCACATCGCGATGCGGCCCGAGCTGAGCGCCGGGGCCAGGCCGTTCCAGTCCCAGGTCTTCGACGACGGGTCGGCGATCGACAGGAGCCGCTGGTAGAACTCGGCGGCCGCGATCGCGGCGTCGCTGCCCAGGCGGCACGGGCCGGGGTCGGTGGTGCCGTAGAGGCCGATCTCGGTGCCGCGGTCGAAGTAGTCGCCGCCGTAGGACCACAGCACGTTGGAGAAGTCGCACATCAGCGAGTCGTGCTGTTTGGCCTGGTGGCCGGTGCCGTAGGCGACCTCGTCGGCGTTGTCGGTGAACCACTTCGCGATCCGCAGGTACTCGTCCCAGGTCCGGTCGAGGCCGGGGGTGGGGTCGAACCCGAGGTCGTCGGCCATCCGCGCGGAGTACTTGTCGAACAGGTCGGCGCGGTACTGCCAGATCATCGTCGGGCAGTCGTAGGGGACGGCGAAGATCTTGTCCCGGTCGCCGAACCGGCCGGCGGCGTCGAGCTGGGTCGGGATGAAGTCGTCCCAGCCGGTGAACTCGGGCAGGCCGGGCTGTCCGGCGAGTTCCCGCAGGTCGACCAGGCCCTTCGAGTAGGGGGCGAGCACCTGGTAGGGGTCGGCGTAGATGACGTGGTACTGCGATTCGCCGCCGGCCAGGTCGAGCGCGACCTTCTGGACCAGGGCGGACAGCTCCAGCGTGACGATGTTGACGTTGATGCCCGTCAGGTCGGTGAACGGCTTGAGGTTCGCCGCGATCGCCGCGGTGGGGGCGGTGTTCTCCGAGATGAGGTTGATGGTGGCGCCGGCGAACTGGCGCCAGCGGTCGTCGGTGGCGATCCGTGGCGCGTCCTGGCGGGCACCGCAGGCGCCGAGCAGACCGCCGGTGGCGAGGGCCGCGCCGCCCGCCAGCGCCCCTCTGAGCACCGACCGCCGCGCGAGGCCCCGTGGGGGCGCTCCCGTCATTGGGTTCCTCCGTAGTTGGTGGGGACGCCCACTTATTTACCAGAGGAACTCGCAGCTGTTAACACATAACTCGATAACTTGATGGGCAAGTTCTCCTACGGGAGCTGTGGGTGATAGTTCGTGTTCAGGGAGCGCCGGCGCGCACCCTCGGCGAGGCTCCCGGAGGCCGGCCGCCCCGCCAGCCACCCTCGCCGCGCGCGAGCAGCGAGCCAATCAACCCGGGCAGCACCCACCCCCGCCCAGACCTGCTGATTGCGCCCCGGGAGCACGCGCTCGGCGTCAGACAGCGCCGGCGCGCACCCTCCGCACGGCATCCGGAATCGCGGCGAGAATCCCCGACGCCGACACCGGCACACCCCGCGCCGCCAGATCCCCCGCCAGCGAATGCACGTACGCCGCACACCCGGCAGCCAGCCACGGGTCCATCCCGCTCGCCAGCAGCGAACCGATCAAGCCGGACAGCACGTCGCCCGAACCGGCCGTCGCCAGCCAGGAGCCGCGGGCGACGTTGACCAGCACCCGGCCGTCCGGGTCGGCGACGATCGTGACGTTGCCCTTGAGCAGCACGACCGCGTCGTACTTGGCCGCGGCCTCCCGCACCGACGCCACCCGGTCCTCGCCCGGCGGCCGGCCCATCAGGCGTTCGAACTCGCCGGCGTGCGGGGTCAGCACCAGCGGCGTGCCCGGGTCGCGGGCGTCCAGGACGTCCGGGCGGTGCGCCATGAGCGTCGTCGCGTCGGCGTCCGCGCACACCGGGACCCCGGCGCCCAGCACGTGGGTGAGCACCTCGCGCCCCTCGCTCCCGGTGCCGATGCCGGGGCCGACCACCCACGCCTGCACCCGCCCGGCGTCGGTCACCGAACCGGTCGCCACGACTTCCGGCCACCGCGACCGCACGACATCCGCCGCCGGGCCGGCGTAGCGCACCATGCCGGAGGTCGCGAGCACCGCCGAACCGGTCGCGAGCACCGCCGCCCCCGGGTAGGTCGCCGAGCCGGCCGCGATGCCGGTCACGCCCTGGCTGTACTTGTTGTCCTCCGGCCCGGGCACCGGCCACGCGCGGCCGACATCGGCGGCGTCCAACTGCGACAGGTCCGGCTCGTCCAGGTCCAGGCCGATGTCGACCAGCTCGACCCGGCCGCAACGCGCCGGGTTGAGCACGTGCACCGGTTTGCGGGCGCCGAAGGTCACCGTCCGCGTGGCCGTGACCGCCGCCCCCGGCACCACCCCGGTGTCCGGCTCGACGCCGCTGGGCAGGTCGACGGCCAGCACCGGCGCGCGGACGTGCTCGACCAGCGCCGCCGCGTCCGGGCGCAGGCCGCCGTGCGCGGACAGGCCGACGATCCCGTCGATCACCAGGTCCGCGCCGTCGAGCACCGCGGGACCGTCCTCGACGGAAGCCACCCGGCCCTTCGCCCGGCGCAACGCGGCCAGCCCGGCGGCGTGCGCCTTCTCCGGCTTGAGCAGGATCGCGGTGACGCTCACATTGCGGCGCCGCAGGAACGCACCCGCCCACAACGCGTCACCACCGTTGTTGCCCGCGCCGACCAGCAGCGCGACCCGGCGCCCGGACACCCGCCCGGTGTGCTCGGCCAGCATCTCGGCCGCGTGCACGGAGACCGCGAACGCGGCCTTGTGCATCAACGCGCCTTCGGGCGTGACGGCCAGCAGCTGTTCTTCAGCCGCGCGGATCCGGTCAGTGGTCCAAATGCCTCGCACGCGGCCCTGTCTACTCCACGGTCACCGACTTCGCCAGGTTGCGCGGCTTGTCCACGTCGTAACCACGCGAGCGAGCGATCTCGGCCGACAGCACCTGCAGCGGCACAGTGGACACCAGCGGCTGGAGCAGCGTCGGCACCGCCGGCACCTCGATCAGCTCGTCGGCGAACGGGCGCACCGTGTCGTCGCCCTCCTCGGCGATGACGATCGTGCGCGCGCCGCGGGCCTGGATCTCGCTGATGTTGGACACCAGCTTGGCGTGCAGCACGGCGCGGCCCTTCGGCGACGGCATCACGACGACGACCGGCAGGCCCTCCTCGATCAGCGCGATCGGGCCGTGCTTGAGCTCACCGGCGGCGAAGGCCTCCGCGTGCATGTACGCCAGCTCCTTGAGCTTGAGCGCACCCTCCAGCGCGACCGGGTAGCCGACGTGCCTGCCGAGGAACAACACGGCCTTCGAGTCGGCGATGCCGCGGCTCAGCGCCCGCACCTGGTCCACAGTGGACAGCACCTTGTGCACGGCGGCCGGCATGGCCTCCAGCTCGGCGAACTCGCGCGCGACCTCGTCCGGGTACTTGGTGCCGCGGGCCTGCGCCAGCGCGAGGCCGACGAGGTAGTTCGCCGCGATCTGCGACAGGAACGTCTTCGTCGCCGCGACCCCGACCTCCGGCCCGGCGTGCGTGTAGAGCACGGCGTCGGACTCGCGGGGGATCTGCGCGCCGTTGGTGTTGCAGACGGCCAGCACGCGCGCCTTCTGGTCGCGGGCGTGGCGGATCGCTTCGAGCGTGTCGGCGGTCTCCCCGGACTGCGACACGGCGACGACCAGGGTGTCCCGGTCCAGCACCGGGTCGCGGTAGCGGAACTCGCTGGCCAGCTCGACCTCGACCGGCAGGCGGCACCAGTGCTCGATCGCATACTTGGCGACCAGGCCGGAGTGGTAGGCCGAACCGCAGGCCACCACGAACACCTTGTCGACCTCGCGCAGGTCCTGGTCGGACAGGCGCTGCTCGTCGAGGACGATGCGGCCGCGGTCGAAGTGCCCGCGCAGCGTGTTCGCCAGGGCCTCCGGCTGCTCCTCGATCTCCTTGAGCATGAAGTACTCGTGGCCGCCCTTCTCGGCGGCGGAGAGGTCCCAGTTGACCGTGAACGGCTTGCCCTGCGCGGGCTCGCCGGCGAAGTCGGAGATGTCGTAGCCGTCGCGGGTGATGACCACGACCTGGTCCTGTCCCAGCTCGACGGCCTCGCGGGTGTGCTCGATGAAGGCCGACACGTCGGAGGCGACGAAGTGCTCGCCCTCGCCGACGCCCACGACCAGCGGCGACGACCGGCGCGCGGCGACGATCATGTCCGGCTGGTCGGCGTGGGTGACGACCAGGGTGAACGCGCCTTCGAGGCGGCGGCACACGGCACGGACGCTGGCCGGCAGGTCACCGGCGGTGGGGCCGTCGGCGTAGGCGCGGGCCACCAGGTGGGCGGCGGTCTCGGTGTCGGTGTCGCTGGTCATCTCGACACCGTCGGCCTCCAGCTCCGCGCGCAGGGCGGCGAAGTTCTCGATGATGCCGTTGTGCACGACGGCGACGCGCTGCGAGGCGTCCCGGTGCGGGTGCGAGTTGCGGTCGATGGGGGCGCCGTGGGTGGCCCAGCGCGTGTGGCCCATGCCCGCGGTGCCGGCGAACCGGTCGAGGCCGGTTTCGTTGAGCGCCCCCTCCAGGTTGGCCAGGCGGCCCGCCTTGCGTTCGACGGTCAGCGCGCCGGCGCCGTCCAGCACGGCCACCCCGGCCGAGTCATAGCCTCGGTACTCCATCCGGCGCAGCCCGCCGAGCACGACGTCCAGCGCCTGCCGGTGACCGACATATCCCACGATTCCGCACACCCCACCAGCCTAACGAGGGAAACGGTGTGCGCTCCCCCGGCTCATCTCCACCTCGGCGAAACCGCGCTTCCGATGGATGTTGCGCGGCCGTGCCGGGGCGGGCTGCCCTAAGCTCTCGACCATGGTCAGCAAGCCCAAGGAGCTGCTCGAAGAGCTGTCGCACGCGGGACCGCACGAGGTGCTGCGGGGCAACCTCGCGCTCGCCGGATTGCCCGGTGTGGTCTTCACCCCACGAAGCGGCCTCGGGCTGCCGGCCGTCGCGTTCGGCCACGGGTGGCTGCAGCCGCCCGGGCGCTACCGCGGGCTGTTGAGTCACCTCGCGAGCTGGGGCGTCGTGGCCGCGGCGCCCGCGACGCAGCTGGGTCCGCTGCCGTCGCACCGCCTGCTGGCCGCCGACCTGCGCATGACGCTCGACGTGGTGACCGGGGTGCGGCTGGGCCCGGACGCGATCAGCGTGGACCCGGCCCGGCTGGGGCTGGCCGGGCACTCGACGGGCGGCGGTTCAGCGGTGCTGGCCGCGGCTTCCGGCGGGGTGCGCGGGGTGGCGACGTTCGCCGCGGCGCAGACGCTGCCGTCGGCGAGCGCGGCGCCCGTGCGGGTGGTCGTGCCCGGACTGCACCTGGCCGCGGACGGCGACCTGATGGCACCAGCGGGCGGCAACGCCGAGGCGATAGCGAAGGCGTGGGGCGGGCCAGTCCAGTACCGGAAGGTCGACAAGTCGAGTCATCTGGCGCTGACGGAGGGCAGCCACTGGAGCCAGCGCCTGCTGCACGGAAAGCCGGACCGCCGGACGCAGGTGCTGGTCAGGGCACTGTTCACGGCGTTCTTCCTGACGCACCTGACGGGCACGGACAGGTACCGCCCGTTGCTGGAGTCGGACACGAAGCGCGCCCCGATCGACTTCACCCGCGACGCGTTGCCGGTGGCCGCGTAGGCAGGCGCCGCAGCCCTGGCTCGCCCCACCAGGCGAGCCAGCCGCCGCGCGCCCCCGAGGACTGATCCCGCAGGCACCCCATGCCCCCGGAGCGGGGGCCCAGCGACCTCGCCCCCAGCAGGCAAGCCAGCCGCCGCGCGCCCCCGCGGACCGATCCCGCAGGCCATGCCCCTGGAGCGGGGGCCCCAGCGACCTCGCCCCCAACAGACAAGCCAGCCGCCGCGCAGCCGCGGGCCGATCCCCAGGCACCCAGAGCCCCCCGAAGCGGTCTTCAGCCTCCCCATCCTCGGGTTCGCTGCGGTCTCGGAAGTCCGGCCATCGCGCCTGGGGGTGCGCGGCCGGACGTGTCAGCCCAGCCAGTCCTTGTTCGAGTAGTCGTCCTCGGGGTCGTCGGGGCGGGCGTGGCGGCCTCGGCGGGCCGCGGGTTCGAGGGGTGGGGCGTGGCGGTTGGTGGGTTCGGTCGCCATGTCGGGGTCCTCGAAGGCCATGCCGAGCGAGGCGTTGGGGTCGGGCTTCTCGGGCCGCTCCCAGCCGGCGGCGGTGCGCGCCCGGGCGGCCTGCTCGGCGAGGCGCTGCACAGTCGCGGCGGTTTCCCTCGTCAGCTCGTCGGTGCGGGCCTGGCTCTCCGCGAGGCTCGTCTCGACGCGGCGGCTGATCAGGTCCTGGCGGGCGGCGCGCTCGGCGGCGATCGCGTCGAGCTTCGCCTGGAACTCGCTCACCTGCGGGTCCCCTCGTCGTCCAGCGAACCGCTGATGCGGCCGCCCGAGCCGGGGGTGTCGAAGATGTCACCGTCGACGCGGTAGGCGCGGGACGTCCGTTCGGGGTCGTCACCGCCCTGTTGCCCCGCGGCCGGCGGCATGCCACCGAGCATCCCCATCCCACTCGAATCGACAGCGGCGCCGACCGGATCCAGCCCGGGCGCGGTGCCGAGGGTCGCCCCGGAGGGAGAAGGCGCCGAGGAGTGGCTGAGCGAGCCGGGATCCCCGAGGGAGCCACTGACCTGGGCGGCGAGCCCGTCCGCAACCCCGCCGAGCGCGCTTGCCGCGGCGGTCTGGTCCTGCCTGCCGGGAACAGGCTCACCGGAAGAGGCGAAACCGGCCGCCTGGCCGTGGGTGCCGGGATCAGCACCGGGGAAGCCGGGCACCTCGCCGGGAGCACCAGCACCACCGGCGAAGCCAGCAGCGGCCTGGCCGGCACTCACCCCACCGAAGCCGGCCGCCTGCGCGACGTCGGAGGAGCCCTGCCCAGCCGCGCTGCCAAAAGGAGCCGCGTCGTCGGCGGTGGGGGTGAAGCTCTGGTTGGCCGCGCCACCCAGAGCAGCCGCTGGCTCGGCGCCGAAGGCTCCGGCTGTGCCTAACCGCTGGGCCGCGTCCGGGAGAGCGTCGGGGGCGGCAGCGCCAGCATCGGCGGACGGGGCGAATCGCTCGGCCGCATCCGGGAAAGTGCCGGGGGCGGCTGCGCCGACAGACGGGGCGAACCGCTCGGCCGCATCCGGGAGAGTGCCGGGGGTGGATGCGCCGACAACGGCGGACGAGGCCAGCCGCTGGGCGGCGTCCGTGAGAGCGCTGGGGGCGGCGCCGGCCGACGGGGCGGGGTGCTGGGTGGTGGCGGGCTCCTCGCCGAGGGTGTAGGTCGTCGGGGGGCCCGTGCCGTCGTCGATGGTGATCACCGTGGGGCCGGTTTCGCCGACTGGGCGGTCGGCTGTGATGTGCAGCGGGCCCTCGTCGATGTGGATCTTGCCGTCGGCGGCCGGGGTGTGGGCGGGGTTGGCCGGGTCGGGGGCTCCCCAGGTCAGCTGGTAGTCCTTCGCCGGGCCGTCGCCCGTGTCGATCTTGATGGCCATCCGGCCGTTCTGGTCCGGTTCCGACATTTCGAGCTTGCTGTCGCCCCGCTGGACCGTCAGCGTGTCCTGCTCCGCCGCCACCGGCGCGACGGGGGCGACCGCCGGAGGGACGATCGGTGCGGCTGCTGGTGGCACCGCACCCGCGCCGCCCGCCGCCTCACCGGCACCGGCACCGCCAGCCGAGCCATCGGCACCACCCCCAAGAGCACCAGCCGCACCAGCAGCGCCCGCGAAACCACCGCCACCGCCGGCCGCGCCACCTGCCGAGCCACCGCCACCGGCGCCACCAGCCGAGCCGCCCGAACCCCCGCGCGAGCCGCCCGCACCGGCGGTCACCGGCGCCGCGGCCGCACCGACGGCGGCGAACGGGTTGTCCGGCACCTTCTGCAGCTCGGTGTTCAGCGCCGACCACTGACTCGCCACGGCGACGCGCGTGTTCTCGCACATCGACTGGAACTCGCCGACGAAACCGGCGAACCAGCCGCAGAACTGCGCCAGCCAGCTCTTCGCCCACGCCTGCACCGCGTCCAGCAACTCGTCGGACATCCCGAACGACGAACCCAGCACCAACTGGTTCGCCAGCTGCGGGTTCTGCGAGTACAGAAATCCGATGAAGTGCTTGAAGTCGTCCGCGCTGGCGTTGCGCCCCAGCTGGGCGATCCGCGTGAGCCGGTCGGTGTCCTGCGCCGTCAGCCCCTGCTGCTGCGGCCACGTCTGGAACGCGTACTGCAGCACCCACGAAGCCTTGTCCCGGCACGACCCGGCAACCGCGGCGATCGTGCGGTTCACCACGTCCGCCGCGTGCTCCAGCGCCTGCTCGACCGCCTTGACCCCGTCCCCGAACTTCGTCCAGGACGCCGCCGCCGCGTTCTTCCCATCGCCGTCCCACGACCCGAACAGGGCCTGCATCGCCGAGTTCTGCGACGGCGCCGCGTCGGCCACCGACTCGCGCACCTGCACGATCTCGGTCACCCCGGCCGCGAACTTGTCGAACGGGATGTCGCGCTGCTCGTCGTACCGCTCGATCAGCTCCGGCAGGCGGAAGTCCGGCAGGCCGGGCGCGGCCACCGCGCGCGCCTTGCTGTAGACCGGCAGCCAGGTGCGGAAGCTGTCCAGCCCCGCCGCGCCCGCGTCCAGGATCTCGTTCGAGTTCGCCGCCCCCGGGCTGGTGTCCGTGCCCTTCAGCGAATCGAGGCGCGTCTTCCCGTCGTCGACCGCGCGCTTCTGCTCGTCACGCGCGGCCTGCACGTTCGCGTCGTGCTGTCCCTGCGCCTTCGAGTACGCGTCGTAGGCGAACGCGCCGTCCGTCAGGTCCCGATCGGTGAAGTCGAACCGGTCCTGATAGGACTCCAGCAGCTGCTTCTTCTCGTTCTCGTTCTGGAAGCCGTAGCCGACCGGGTCGTGGTCACCGATGGCGTCGAAGTACCGGACCAGCAGCGTCCGCTTGGTCTCGTCGTCGATCTTCGGGTCGTCGACGAGCTGCTGGACCTCCTGGATCGTGGGCAGCCGGGACGCCATCAGCTCGCCGCCGTCCGCACGCCGGCCTGGGACTGGTCGTCGGCGGCGGCGTAGGACTTGCCCGCGCCGCCCAGTCTGTCCGCGTACTCACCGGAAGCACGCACGTAGCTGTCCACACAGGCCACCAGCCGCGCCACGCCCGCCTGGTACCCGGCGAAGGACTCGTGGTGCTTGCGGCCGAAGTCCTCGGCCTTGATCTGCACGTCCCGCAGGTTGGGCAGCGTGTACTTCAGCTGCGTCCCGGGCTCGTCCCGGACCGTGCCCGCGGCGGCGCTCAACTGCTGCGGATCGACCTCGTACCCGGCCACGACCACTCCCCCTCACTCCGTGTCGTGCCCCGAATGTACCCAGGGGGTACGACAGTTCGCAGTCGGTTCAGGAGACGGACGAGACCACTCCCGCGAGCCGGTCCGCCGCGGCCTGCGCGATCTCCTGCGCCGGCGCCTCGACCATGACCCGCACCAGCTGCTCGGTGCCGGACGGGCGCAGCAGGACGCGGCCCTCGTCACCCAGCTCGGCTTCCACGGCTTCGACCGCCTCGCGCACGACCGGCGACTTCGCGACCGTCGCCTTGTCCGAGACCCGCACGTTGACCAGCACCTGCGGCAGCTTGCGCATCACCCCGGCCAGCTCGGCCAGCGGCTTGCCGGTCGAGGCGACCCGGCTCATCACCCGCAACGCCGTCAGCAGGCCGT
The DNA here is from genome assembly GCF_003385175.1 of Amycolatopsis ruanii. Classification (NCBI taxonomy): domain Bacteria; kingdom Bacillati; phylum Actinomycetota; class Actinomycetes; order Pseudonocardiales; family Pseudonocardiaceae; genus Amycolatopsis; species Amycolatopsis ruanii. The sequence goes on along the minus strand of NZ_PQHY01000098.1, from coordinate 3,348 downwards.
CGCCGGTGGTCGCCAGCGCCGGGAACACCACGTGACCGGACTGCTCGCCGCCCAGCGCGTAACCGCCCGAGCGCAGCTCCTCCAGCACGTACCGGTCGCCGACGGCCGTCGTGCGCAGGTTCACCTGGTGGTCGCGCATCGCCAGGTGCAGGCCGAGGTTGCTCATCACCGTCGCGACGAGGGTGTCCTGCGTCAGCTCGCCGGCCTCGGCCATCGCCAGCGCCAGGATCGCCATGATCTGGTCGCCGTCCACCAGCTCGCCCGAGGCGTCCACGGCCAGGCAGCGGTCGGCGTCGCCGTCGTGGGCGATGCCCAGGTCGGCGCCGTGCTCGACCACCATCGCCTGGAGCTGCTCCGGGTGCGTCGAGCCGCAGTTCTCGTTGATGTTGATGCCGTCCGGTTCGGCGTGGATGGCGATGACCTCGGCGCCGGCCTTGCGGTAGACCTCGGGTGCGGCGAACGAGGCCGCCCCGTTGGCGCAGTCGACCACGATCCGCAGGCCCGTGAGCGGGTGCGGGGTGGCGGCGAGCAGGTGGTCGGTGTACCGGTCGATGGCGTCGCCGACGTCGCTGACCCGGCCGATCCCGGCGCCGGTCGGGCGGGGCCCGTCGCTGGTCAGGCCCGCCTCGATCTCGTCCTCGATGCCGTCCGGCAGCTTGTGCCCGCCGGCGGCGAAGAGCTTGATGCCATTGTCCGGCATGGGGTTGTGGGACGCCGAGATCATCACGCCGAGGTCGGCTTCGAGGGCCCCGACCAGGTAGGCGACGGCGGGGGTCGGCTGGACGCCCACGCGCAGGACGTCCGCGCCGGCCGACGCGAGGCCCGCCACCACGGCGGCCTCCAGCATCTCGCCGCTGGCCCGCGGGTCGCGGCCGACGACGGCCACCGGGCGGTGCGAGCGGTCGTGCGCGGCGAGCACGCGGGACGCGCTGGCCGCCACGGACAGCGCCAGCTCCGGCGTCAGCTCCCCGTTGGCCAGACCTCGAACCCCGTCGGTGCCGAAAAGGCGAGCCATCTCATCCTCTCCTCGAGCCGTGCAACCCCGACAACCTAGCGTCCTCCGGTTCGACCGTAACGCCGCCCCGGGACGTCGTCGCCGGGGTGCGTTCCGCTGGCAGAATGCCCTTTTCGCACGTGACGAACCCAGCCGGGGCGGGAACGACGAAGGCGCCCACCCGGAACCGGATGGGCGCCTTCGTGAACGAGCTGAGCGCGGGTCAGCGCTTGCTGTACTGCGGGGCCTTGCGGGCCTTCTTGAGGCCGTACTTCTTGCGCTCGGTGGCACGCGCGTCGCGGGTCAGGAACCCGGCCTTCTTCAGCGCGGGACGGTCGTCGGCGTCGACCTCGACCAGGGCGCGGGCGATCGCCAGGCGCAGCGCGCCGGCCTGGCCCGAGATGCCGCCGCCGGTCAGGTTGCCGAAGATGTCGAACGAGTCCGGCTTCTCGACGGTCACCAGGGGCTCACGGATGAGCTGCTGGTGCACCTTGTTCGGGAAGTACTCCTCGAGGCTGCGCCCGTTGAGCTTGAACTTGCCGGTGCCGGGGACGAGCCGCACGCGGACGACGGCCTCCTTGCGACGGCCGACGGTCTGGGCGGAGCCACCGGCAGCGCGCGACGGCCGCGGAGCGGCCGGCGTCTCGCTGGTCACGACCGCTTCGGTGGCCTCGGGGGCCTCGGTGGCCGGGGAGGCCTCGGTCTCGGTGCTGGTCACAGACACTTCCTCACTCACTTGGCGACCTGCGCGATCTTGGTGATCTGGAACGGCTGCGGCTGCTGCGCAGCGTGCGGGTGCTGCGGGCCTGCGTAGACCTTCAGCTTCTTCGCCTGGGCGCGGCCGAGCTTGTTCTTCGGCAGCATGCCCTTGACGACCTTCTCCAGCAGCCGGTCCGGCCGCGTGTCGAGCAGCTCGCCGAACGAGCGCTTGCGCAGACCGCCCGGGTAACCGCTGTGCCGGTACGCGAACTTCTGGTCGCGCTTGTTACCGGTCAGACGGACCTTCTCGGCGTTCACGATGATGACGAAATCACCGGTGTCCACGTGAGGTGCATACGTGGGCTTGTGCTTGCCGCGCAGCAGCGTGGCGACCTCAGTCGCGAGCCGGCCGAGCACGACATCCTCGGCATCGATCACATGCCAGGCACGGGTGACATCGCCAGGCTTAGGGCTGTACGTGGGCAAGGGTCTACCTCGTGGTCAACGGTGCGTTTGGGGTCGAGTGCGTACCCAGCGCGAACGCTTGCTGCACGCACAACGACATATGAAGATACCCGCCGGGTTCGGCGACCTTGAAGGCGGGGTGTCCCCGGCTTACATACTAGGGTGACGCGCAGTCGACAACACGGTTTTCCGCCTGGAGGGGGCCACCGGCGTGTCCGCGCGAACGAGATCCAGACTACCGAGGTTGACCGCGGTGCTCGCCACGGTGGGCCTGCTCGCCGGCTGCGGCAGCGCACAGGCCGGTACGCCCGTGCCCGACGGCGAGGACGCCGCGGCGTACGTGAGCGCGAAGTTCGACGAGACGCTCAACAAGCTGTCCGACCAGTTCAGCGCCAACGAGACCCGCAAGACCCGGCTGGACCAGGTGGTCCGGTTCGACGAGAAGCGCCTGAACGCGACGATCAGCGCCGTTCAGCTGGGGCACCCGCCCGCCCGGCTGAGCCGCAACCACTCGAACCTCGACTCGAACGAGTACCTGGACGTCTACCACCCGGCCAACAGCCCGGTCGAGTACATGCTGCTGGGGCCCGTGTACGCGAGCCTGGCGCCGACGCCGTGGGTGCAGATGCCCTACACGTCCGGCAACTACAACGAGTGCTACTGGGAGGGCGCGCAGACGGTCTGCAAGATGCTGGGCGCCGTGCAGGACTCGGTGGAGGGTGGCCGCGGCGCGAAGCGGGCGAACAGCAAACCCGACGGCAGCCTGGAGCTGATGGCGGAGGTCACGCTGACGGCGTTCATCGAGCACGACGTGGTGACCTTCCCGGCGGCGATCGCCTCCGAGCTGACGGCCGAGATGAAGGCGCAGACGCTGCAGACGCGGGTCGCGCTGGACCCGCGGGGCAAGCTCACCGAGATCGAGATGACGGGCAAGATCACCGGCGACGGGCACGAGCTGGAGATCGACTACCACTACCGGCTCGACGGCACGCCCTCGGAGGTCGACCTGCCCAAGATCCCGGACCCGTCGCAGGTCACGGTGCTGGCGGACAGCGCCGCGGTGGCCGATTTCTACGCCCGGATGGATGACATCCAGGGGCAGGGTAGGTGAGTGAGGCGTGAACCAGCCGCAACAGCCCGGGTGGCAGCCGTGGGGGTCGGCGGGGTCTTCGGAGTCTTCGGGGTCGGCG
>NZ_PQHY01000097.1:0-22374 GCF_003385175.1 Amycolatopsis ruanii | reverse complement strand
GGCGGGGGAGGTCTGGTTGGGGTAGTCGGTCCTGCTGCGTTGCCAGGCGGGGTTGTGCAGGGCTGCCGCGCGGTCAGTCGAGTGCCGGGCCGCTTGCGTTGCCGGGTGGCGGTTGGGCGCTGTGCGTTCTAACCCGTCACCTGAAAAGTCGGCAGGATCCGGTCGTAGAGCGCCGTCTTCGCGGTGCCTTCCTGCTCCGTCGGTACCGTCACGCTCACCGCCCAGAGGCTCGTTCCCTGCTTGAAGACCTTCGCGTACGTCGTGCGGCTGACCGAACCGGCCGGGGCACGGTCGATCGTCCGGTACATCATCGTCCGGCCGTCCTGCTCGGCCAGCTTCGCCTGGCTGACCATCCGGAACTCCCCGCTCGAGCGGCTCTTCTCCAGCGCCTTGACGTAATCGTCGATGTCGTTGCCGGGGAAGTACTTCGGGAAGTGGTTCACCGCCAGCATCTGCGAACCGTCCGCCGAGACGAACTGCACCAGCGTCGACAGCGGCAGATCGTCCCCCGCCTGGGAACTCGTGAACCGCGTCCAGCCGGACGGCACGTCGACCGTGAACGTGCCGTCCTGGACGCCCTTCACGCTCGACGCCTCGCCCGTCCGGCGCTCGAACACCGTCGGCTGCGGGGCGGACAGCCCGGACGTGTCCTCCCGCGACGGGGGCGCCACCGGCTGCGCACCGATCACCCGCGCCGCCACGAAACCGCCGAACGCGGCGGCCAGGAACAACACGATCGACGCCGCGACCAGCACCACCGTCGCCGCCGTGCTGCGGCCCACCGGGGCGGGGGTGACCAGCGTGCCGACGGCCGGGCGGGGCGCGGCGAGCGTGTCGGCGGGCCGGCCGAACGGCAGCGGCCCGGGATCGGCGGCCAGCTCACCGCTCGCCTCGGGGCGGGACGGCCCGAACGGCAGGGGACCGGGGTCGGCCGCCAGCTCACCGCTCGTCTCCGCCGGGCCGTCGTCCACCGCGGGGCGAGCCGAGATCTCCCGCGTGTCGGTGGCCTCCTCGCGCTGACCGCTCGCCGCCGCGAACATCTCCGGTCCGAACAGGACCCGTGGCGCCTTCTCCAGGATCGGGTACAGCCGCCGCCGCACCTGCGCCAGCGGCAAGCGGTCCCGCGGCTCCTTCGCCATCAACGCGGTGATCAACGGCGCGAGCGGCCCCGGCGACGGCCGCGGCACCTCGCCCTTGACGACCTTCCCGATCGTCTCCAGCGGGTCGCCGTCCGCGTCGTAGGGCGGGTGGCCCTCCACCGCGCAGAACAGCGTCGCGCCCAGCCCCCACAGGTCGGCGGCCGGAGTCACCGCTTTGCCGGAAGCCACCTCCGGGGCGATGTACGCCGGCGAACCCAGCGTCATGCCGGTGCGGGTCATCGACGCGTCGGACACGTTGCGGGCGATGCCGAAGTCGGTGAGCTTGATCCGCCCGTCCTCGGCGACCAGCACGTTCCCCGGCTTCACGTCACGGTGCGTGATACCCGCGTTGTGTGCGGCCCCCAGCGCCGCGGCCACCGCGTCGCCCACCGCGGCGGCCTGCTCGACCGACAGCGGACCGTGGTCGCGGATCAGCTCGGCCAGGCTGTGCGAGGGCAGCAGCTCCATCACGACGAACGGCTCGCCGTCCTGACGTGCGACGTCGTGCAGGGTGATCACGTTCGGGTGAGACAGCACGGCGATGGCCCTGGCCTCACGCAGCGTCCGCTCGCGCAGCTCGTCGGCCTGGCCCGCGGTGACCCCGGGCGGCAGCAGGATCTCCTTCACCGCGACCGGCCGGTGCAGGAATTCGTCGTAGGCCGACCACACCGTGCCCATCGAGCCGGAGCCCAGCACGGAGCGCAACCGGTACCGCCCGGCCACCACCCTGGTCTCCTCGCTCGAACTCGCCACGGCACCATTGTTGCGGATGCGCGCTCGGTGACCGCGGGCGCTGCCAGCCCGCGAGCAGAGTCACAATCGTGCCCCTTGCCCGCCCCCTACCATCAGACGTATGACTCAGGCTGGGACAACGGCGCCCACCCCGGATTCGCCGGACGAGCTGGCCCTCGCCGCCGAGTTCGGGACGCCGCGGCGGGAGGACTGGCAACGCCTCGTCGCGGGGGTGCTGACCAAGAGCGGAGTGCTGCCGGAGTCCTTCGACGGCGCCCCGGAAAGCCTCCTGACCAGCAAGACCTACGACGGCATCGAGATCCAGCCGCTCTACACCGCCGACGACGCGGCGCCGCCGTCCGGCTTCCCGGGCCTGCCCCCGTACGTGCGGGGCGCGGTCGCCGAGGGCACCAACAGCACCGTCGGCACCGGCTGGGACGTGCGTGTGCTGCACGGCGGCGCCGACGCGGCCGAGACCAACAAGGCCATCCTCGCCGACCTGGAGAACGGCGCCACCTCGGTGTGGCTGCGCGTCGGTGGTGACGCACTGCCACTGGACGCCCTCGCCGACGCGCTCAACGAGGTCTACCTCGACCTCGCGCCGATCGTCCTCGACCCCGGCGCCGACTACGAGGCCGCCGCCGAGGCCCTGCTTGGGCTGCTCGCCGAGAAGAACGTCCCGGACAGCGAGGTCGCCGGCACCCTCGGCGCCGACCCGATCGCGCTGCGTGCCCGCACCGGCCGCCCGCACGACATCGCGCCCGCCGCCGCGCTCGCCGCGCGTCTGTCCGCCAAGCACCCGAAGCTGCGCACGCTGGTGGTCAACGCGCTGCCCTACCACGAGGCAGGCGGCTCCGACTCGCAGGAACTCGGCGCCGCCATCGCCGCCGGGGTGGCCTACCTGCGCGCCCTCACCGACGCCGGGCTGAGCGTGGACGCGGCCGCCGACCAGCTGGAGTTCCGCTTCGCCGCGACCGCCGACCAGTTCCTCACCATCGCCAAGCTGCGCGCCGCCCGCCGCCTGTGGGCGCGGGTGTGCGAGGTGTCCGGCGCGACCGGCGGGCGCGGGATGCGCCAGCACGCGGTCACCTCGCCCGCGATGTTCACCCGCCGCGACCCGTGGGTGAACATGCTGCGCACCACCCTCGCCTGCTTCGCCGCCGGAGTCGGTGGGGCGGACGCCGTCACCGTGTTGCCGTTCGACTTCGCGATCGGGCTGCCCGACGCGTTCTCCCGCCGGATCGCCCGCAACACCCAGTCGATCCTGATCGAGGAGTCCAAGCTGTCCGGCGTGATCGACCCGGCGGGCGGCTCCTGGTACGTCGAGAACCTCACCGACGCGCTGGCCAACGCGGCCTGGCGCGAGTTCACCGAGATCGAACGCCAGGGCGGCATCGAGGCGGTGCTGGACTCCGGCGCACTCGCTGCGCGGCTGGACGAGACCTGGCAGGCGCGGCAGAAGCGGCTGGCCACCCGCACGGACCCGATCACCGGCGTCAGCGAGTTCCCGGACCTGCACGAAAAACCGGTCGAACGCACCCCGGCACCGTCCGTTGTGGACGAAGGCGGGCTGCCGCGCGTGCGGTACGCCCAGGCCTACGAGGAGCTGCGGGACCGCTCCGACGCGCACCTCGCCGAAACCGGTGAGCGGCCGAAGGTCTTCCTCGCCACGCTCGGCCCGGTCGCCGCCCACACCGCCCGCGCGACCTTCGCGGCCAACCTCCTCCAGGCCGGCGGCATCGAACCGCTCAACCCGGGCGCGGCCGGGGACGTCGTGGCCGCGTTCCGGGAGAGCGGCGCCAAGGTCGCCTGCCTGTGCGGCACCGACAAGCTCTACGCCGAGCACGCCGCGGAGACCGCGCGGAAGCTCAAGGAGGCCGGCGCGGTTCGCGTGGTGCTGGCCGGGAAACCGGAGTACCCGGACGTCGACTCCTACGTCCACGCCGGCTGCGACGCGCTCGCCGCGTTGACCAGCATCCTCGACACGCTGGGAGTGAAGTGATGGCCATCCCCGACTTCACCGACGTCGAACTCGGCATCCCCGACCCGGGCAGCCAGACCGGCTGGGCTGAAGCGCTGCACTCGAGCACCGGCAAGGGCGCCGACGCGCTGACCTGGGAGACCCCCGAGGGCATCGGCATCAAACCGCTCTACACCGCCGAGGACACCGCGGGCCTGGACTTCCTGCGCACCTACCCGGGCATCGCGCCGTTCCTGCGCGGCCCGTACCCGACGATGTACGTCAACCAGCCGTGGACCATCCGCCAGTACGCCGGGTTCTCCACCGCCGCCGAGTCCAACGCCTTCTACCGGCGCAACCTCGCGGCCGGGCAGAAGGGCCTGTCGGTCGCGTTCGACCTGGCCACCCACCGCGGTTACGACTCCGACCACCCGCGGGTGGCCGGTGACGTCGGCATGGCGGGCGTGGCGATCGACTCGATCTACGACATGCGCCAGCTCTTCGACGGCATCCCGCTGGACAAGATGAGCGTGTCGATGACCATGAACGGCGCGGTGCTGCCCGTCATGGCGCTCTACATCGTGGCGGCCGAGGAGCAGGGCGTTCAGCCGGAACAGCTGGCCGGGACCATCCAGAACGACATCCTCAAGGAGTTCATGGTCCGCAACACCTACATCTACCCGCCGCAGCCGTCGATGCGGATCATCTCCGACATCTTCGCCTACACCTCGCAGCGGATGCCGCGGTTCAACTCGATCTCCATCTCCGGCTACCACATGCAGGAGGCCGGGGCGACCGCCGACCTGGAGCTGGCCTACACGCTCGCCGACGGCGTCGAGTACATCCGCGCCGGGCTGGACGCGGGCCTGGAGGTCGACAAGTTCGCGCCGCGCCTGTCCTTCTTCTGGGCGATCGGCATGAACTTCTTCATGGAGGTCGCCAAGATGCGGGCGGCCCGGCTGCTGTGGGCCAAGCTCGTGAAGCAGTTCGGGCCGAAGTCCGAGAAATCGCTCTCGCTGCGCACGCATTCGCAGACCTCCGGCTGGTCGCTGACCGCGCAGGACGTGTTCAACAACGTCATCCGCACCTGCGTCGAGGCGATGGCCGCCACCCAGGGCCACACCCAGTCGCTGCACACCAACGCCCTCGACGAGGCGCTGGCCCTGCCCACCGACTTCTCCGCGCGCATCGCCCGCAACACCCAGCTGCTGCTGCAGCAGGAGTCCGGCACCACGCGCGTGATCGACCCGTGGGGCGGCAGCGCGTTCGTCGAGAAGCTGACCTACGACCTCGCGCGCAAGGCGTGGGGCCACATCAGCGAGGTCGAGTCGGCGGGCGGCATGGCCCGCGCGATCGACGCCGGCATCCCGAAGCTGCGCATCGAGGAGGCCGCGGCCCGCACCCAGGCGCGGATCGACTCCGGCCGCCAGCCGGTCATCGGCGTGAACAAGTACCAGGTGGTCGACGACCAGCAGATCGACGTGCTCAAGGTGGACAACGCCGGGGTGCGCGCCCAGCAGCTGGAGAAGCTGCGGCGGCTGCGCGAGGAGCGCGACGAGGACGCCACGCAGGACGCGCTGCGGCGGCTCACCGCTGCCGCGGAGGGCGAGGGCAACCTGCTGGAGCTCGCTGTCGACGCGGCCCGCGCCAAGGCGACCGTCGGGGAGATCTCCGACGCGCTGGAGAAGGTGTGGGGGCGCCACTCCGGGCAGATTCGTACGATCTCCGGCGTGTACCGCGACGAGGTCGGGAAATCCGGGAACGTGGAGAAGGCACGCGCGCGGGTCGAAGCGTTCGCCGAGACCGAGGGGCGCCGTCCGCGCATCCTGGTCGCCAAGATGGGCCAGGACGGGCACGACCGCGGGCAGAAGGTGATCGCCACCGCGTTCGCCGACCTCGGCTTCGACGTCGACGTGGGGCCGCTGTTCTCCACTCCGGCCGAGGTCGCGCGCCAGGCGATCGAGGCGGACGTGCACGTCGTCGGCGTGTCCTCGCTGGCCGCCGGCCACCTGTCGCTGGTGCCCGCGCTGCGCGAGGAGCTGGCCCAGCTCGGGCGCGAGGACATCATGATCGTGTGCGGTGGCGTCATCCCGCCGCAGGACTACGACGAGCTGCGCGCCGCCGGGGCGTCGGCGATCTTCGGACCGGGCACGGTCATCGCGGACGCCGCGCTGGACCTGCTCGACCAGCTCGAGCAGCGGGAGTCCTGAGCCCTTGCCGCGCAAGATCGACGTCGGTGCCTACGCCAAGGGCGTGCTCGCGGGCGACCGCGGCACCCTGTCCCGGGCGATCACGCTGGTCGAGTCCCAGCGGCCGGACCACCGGCAGCTCGCCCAGGAGCTGCTGGTCGAGCTGCTGCCGCACGCCGGTGGCGCGCGGCGGGTCGGGATCACCGGCGTGCCCGGGGTCGGCAAGTCGACCTTCATCGACCAGCTCGGCACCGACCTGACCGAGACCGGTCACCGGGTCGCGGTGCTGGCCGTCGACCCCTCGTCGACCCGGACCGGCGGCAGCATCCTCGGCGACAAGACCCGCATGGCGCGGCTGGCCAACGATCCGGCCGCGTTCATCCGGCCGTCCCCGACCTCCGGCACGCTCGGCGGCGTCGCCCGCGCCACCCGCGAGACGATCGTGCTGATGGAGGCCGCCGGGTACGACGTCGTGCTGGTCGAGACCGTCGGCGTCGGGCAGTCCGAGGTGACCGTGGCCAACATGGTCGACTGCTTCCTGTTCCTGACGCTGGCCCGCACCGGCGACCAGCTGCAGGGCATCAAGAAGGGCGTGCTGGAGCTGGCCGACGTGATCGCGGTGAACAAGGCCGACGGCGAGCACGAGCGCGACGCCAAGCGCGCCGCGCGGGAGCTGGCCGGCGCGCTGCGGATGATCTACGGCCCGGACGCCGCCTGGACACCGCCGGTGCTGACCTGCAGCGGGCTCAACGACATCGGCCTGGACACCGTGTGGCAGCAGATCGAACGCCACCGCGAGACCCTCCAGGCGTCCGGCGAGCTGGACCGCAAGCGCAAGCAGCAGCAGGTCGACTGGACGTGGGCGATGGTGCGCGAGCAGCTGCAGGCCCGCCTCGCCGAGCACCCGGGCGTGAAAGCGCTGGTGCCCGGGGTCGAGGAGGACGTCCGCGAGGGCCGGCTCACCGCGACGCTCGCCGCGCAGCGGATCCTGGACGCGTTCTCCCTGTGAGTGTCTTCCTTGTTGATGGGTAACCGAACCGGCACACTGGGCTCCATGGTCAAGGTGCGTGCCGTGCTGGCGGGTCTGATGCTGACGACGATGGTCACCTTCGCCGTGCCCGCGGCGCCCGCGCTCGCCGCCCCGGTGTCCGTGCACGTCACCGCCGCCGACGTGGTGGCGCAGCAGACCACCGATCCGGGGCCGCGGATCAACCCCGACGACAACAGCAAGGCCAACCAGGAGAAGACCAAGAGCAAGATCGTCGTCGGGGTGCTCGCCGCGGTGCTCGCCGGGATCGTCCTCTGGGGACGGAGCGTGCGGCGGAAGAAGCGCAAGGCCTCCAGCTGACCCGTGCGCGGCGTATTCGGTTACGCCGTATTCCGTAGTGCCGCTCGCCGCAGATCCACTACCGGCCGTCGCCCAGAGTGAGATCCGGTTCGAAGATTGCTCCTTGCATGGTGCAGGATTGCGTCAAATGGGTTACGTAGTTCTCGGTGTGTATGGAGGTGCGGCGTGACCGTGCTGGACTCCCGCCCGGAGGTGCCCGGCGATCACGGTGGTCGCCCTACCTCGTTCGAGGCGTCGGACGCGCTGATCACGGCGGACGGCGTCAGCATGGCTCCCGTGACCGATCTCGGTGCGGGCCGGGGCCCCTTCTGGCTGGACGAGTGGCTCGCGCGCGGCGGTACCGACCTGGTCGCCTGGCGCCGTCACATCCACGCCCACCCCGAGCTGGCGCGCCACGAGTTCGCGACCACCGAACTGATCACCGACATCCTGCGCTCGGCCGGGCTGACCCCGGAGATCCTGCCCGGCGGCACCGGCGTGGTGTGCGACGTCGGATCGGGTGACCGCTGCGTCGCCCTGCGGGCCGACATCGACGCGCTGCCGCTCACCGAGGCGACCGGCCTGCCCTACTCGTCGACGGTGGAGGGCGCCGCGCACGCCTGCGGGCACGACGCGCACACCGCGATCCTGCTCGGCGTGGCGAAGGCGCTGGCGTCGGCGCCCGAGCTGCCCGGCCGCGTGCGGCTGATCTTCCAGCCCGCCGAGGAGGTCATGCCCGGCGGCGCGCTCGACGTGATCACCGCCGGCGGCCTCGACGGCGTCGACCGGATCTTCGGCCTGCACTGCGACCCGCGGCTCCAGGTGGGCAAGATCGGCACCCGGGTCGGCGCGCTGACCTCGGCGGCCGACCTCATCGAGCTGCGGCTGACCTCGCCCGGCGGGCACACGTCCCGGCCGCACCTGACCGCGGACCTGGTGCACGCGCTCGGCGTCGCGATCACCTCGCTGCCGTCGCTGCTGTCCCGGCGCGTCGACCCGCGGTCCGGCACCGTGCTGGTGTGGGGCGCGGTGCACGCCGGGCAGGCCGCCAACGCGGTGCCCGAGGAGGGCGTGCTGCGCGGCACGCTGCGGACGGCGGACCACGAGGTGTGGAAGTCGCTGGAGCCGCTCGTCGCGTCGTCGGTGGAGTCGCTGCTCACGCCCTACGGGGTCGGCTTCGAGCTGGACTACCGCCGCGGGGTGCCGCCGGTCGTCGGCGACGTGGACAGCACGTCGCTGCTGCGCGCCGGGATCGAAGCCGCCCTCGGCGACGATGCGGTGACCGGTACGGAACAGTCGTCGGGCGGCGAGGACTTCGCCTGGTACCTGGAGCACGTGCCGGGCGCCTTCTGCCGCCTCGGGGTGTGGTCCGGCGAGGGCGACCAGCGCGACCTGCACCGCCCCACCTTCGAACTGGACGAGCGCGCGCTGCACGTCGGCGTGCGCGTCCTGGTCCACACCGCCCTGGCCGCCCTGGCCTGAGCAGCCCGCGAGTCCCACGCTCCCGTCCGCGAGTCCCACGCTCACGCGCACGAGTTCTGCATTCGTGCGCGTGAGTTCTGCGTTCGAGTTATCCACAGGCGCGGAAGTTATCCACAGATCTTGTGAGTTGCCGCTACTTCGGTACTTTCTGCGACATGGTCGACACATGGCGTCGTTACCGAAGAGCTTGCATGGTGCCTACCACCGTGCCGAACTGAACAAGATCGTCGGGCCGGGCGAGATCCGAAAGGCCGTCGCAGCCGGGCAACTCGTCGCGGTGTCGCGAGGCGTGCTGGTCGATGCCCGGCGCGCGACCGAATTCACGACGAGAGCCGCGGCAGCGGTGCTGATGGCCGGGCCCGAGGCGGTGTTGAGCGGACCGAGTGCGCTCCTCGTGCTCGGCTGTTCGGTGCCGGATCCGGCCCCGGTGCACATCATCGTGCCGTACCACCGCAAAATCCGGCCGCGCCCGGGAGTGAAGGTTCATCAGGGGCGCCTTGACCAGAGCGACGTGCACGAGTTCGACGGGCTCCGGGTGCAAGCGCCGGAACTGGCGCTGGCCGAAGTGATGTGCCGGGCCACGCGTCGGATTGCGCTGGCTACCGCCGACGAGGCGCTGGGGATGCTCGCCGAGGACCTCCGGGACGACTTCCGGACCAGGATCGAGGAGCGGATCCTCGCCCGTCCTGATCCGCGGGGGCGGAGGCAGGGGCTCGCGGTGCTCCAATTGGCGACCGGGATGGCGGAGTCGCCGATGGAGAGCTGGATGCTGCTCGCGCTGGTCGACGGCGGACTGCCGGTGCCCGTGCAGCAGCACTCGATCACCGATCTCGCCGGGCGCGAGCTGTACCGGCTGGACTTCGCGTGGCCTGAGCTGCGTGTGGCCGTCGAGTACGACGGCTACGCGGCGCACGAGAACAGGCGGGACCGGGATGCGGCAAGGGACGAAGACCTGCGACGGCGGGGCTGGACGGTGATCCGGGCTTCCGCGGACGACCTGGCGGCACCGGCACGGGTGATCGAGGCGGTGCGGGCGGCCTTCCGGGTTCGCGGGCTAGCCACGTGACGGTGTGAATGTGGAACTCGCGGACGTGAACGTGGGACTCGCGGACGTGAGTGTGGGACTCGCGGGCGTGAGTGTGGGACTCGCGGGCGTGAGTGTGGGACTCGCGGAGGGGGTCAGGAGGTGATTCCGCGGCAGGGGCGGGTGCGCAGGTCGTCCACGTAGTCCGTGGGCGCGCCGGCCGGCCCGTCGGCGTCGGCCAGCACGCCGAGGTACCGGGCCGACGGCAGGCCGCCCTCGTAGGCGTCCAGCACGTACAACCAGGCCAGCGCGGAGCCGTCCATCGTCTGCACGCGGAGCCGGATCTTGTTGTGCATGCCCAGCTCACCGCCTTCCCAGCTGTCCAGCCGGGCCTCGTCCAGCGGTGTCACGTCGTACAGCACCACGAAGACCCGGGAGCCCGGGTCTTCGACGATGGTCGCCAGCGCGCCTTCCCAGCCGAGGTCCTCGCCCCCGAAGGTCAGCCGCCAGCCCTCCAGCCAGCCGGTGCCGGCCATGGGCGAATGCGGCGCCCGCTCCATCATCTGATTCGGATCCATGTTGGACCCGTAGGCGGCATACAACGGCACGCGCACAGCCTAGCCGCCCGTCGCTCACCCGACCGGACGTACTCCGGGTGTCGCGGCCTAAGGTTGTGGATGACGTGCGCGTGAGGAGGAGGAGACGACGTGACCAGGATCGTGATCATGGGCGGCGGACCGGCGGGCTACGAGGCGGCGCTGGTGGCGGCACAGCACGGCGCCGACGTCACGATCGTCGAGAAGGACGGGCTCGGCGGCGCGTGCGTGCTCTACGACTGCGTCCCGTCGAAGACGTTCATCGCCTCCTCGGGGGCCCTCGCGAACATGCACGGCCTCGGTGAGCTGGGGATCATCACCGACATGGCCGACACCAGCGTCGACCTGCGCACGGTGCACGGCCGGGTGAAGGGCCTCGCGCTGGCCCAGTCCGCCGACATCCGCGCCCGCGTGCAGCGCGAAGGTGTGAAAGTCCTCACCGGCGAGGGCCGGTTCGACGACGACGAGCCCGGCCTGGCCACGCACAAGGTCCGCGTCACGAAGGCCACCGGCGACGTCGACGTGCTCGACGCCGACGTCGTCCTGATCGCCACCGGCGCCACCCCGCGCGTGCTGCCCGGTGCGGTGCCCGACGGCGAGCGCATCCTCGACTGGCGCCAGCTCTACGACCTGCCCGAGCTGCCCGAGCACCTGGTCGTGGTCGGGTCCGGCGTCACCGGCGCCGAGTTCGCCTCCGCTTACACCGAGATGGGCGTCAAGGTCACCCTGGTGTCCAGCCGCGACCGTGTCCTGCCGCACGAGGACGCCGACGCCGCCGCCGTGCTGGAGGAGGTGTTCGCCCAGCGCGGCAACACCGTCGTCAAGCACGCGCGCGCCGAGCGGGTCGAGCGCACCGAGAAGGGCGTCGAGGTCCACCTGCAGGACGGTCGGGTCATCGAGGGCACCCACGCGCTGATGACCGTCGGCTCGGTGCCCAACACCAAGGACATCGGGCTGGAGAAGGTCGGCATCGAGCCGGGTCCCGGTGGGTTCATCACGGTGGACCGCGTGTCCCGCACGAGCGTTCCCGGCATCTACGCGGCGGGCGACTGCACCGGGGTGCTGATGCTCGCGTCGGTGGCCAGCATGCAGGGCCGGATCGCGATGTGGCACGCGCTCGGCGAGGGCGTCGCGCCGATCAAGCTGAAGACGGTCGCCGCGAACGTGTTCACCCACCCGGAGATCGCGACCGTCGGCATCAGCCAGAGCGCGATCGACTCCGGCGCGGTCCCGGCCCGCACGATCATGCTGCCGCTGGCGACCAACGCGCGGGCCAAGATGGAGGGTCTGCGCCGCGGTTTCGTGAAGCTGTTCTGCCGCCCGGCGACCGGGGTGATCGTCGGCGGCGTGGTCGTGGCGCCGACGGCGAGCGAGCTGATCCTGCCGATCGCGCTGGCGGTGCAGAACCAGCTGACGGTCGACCACCTGGCGCTCACGTTCGCGGTGTACCCGTCGCTGTCCGGCTCCATCACCGAGGCCGCGCGGCAGCTGATGCGGCACGACGACCTGGACTGACGTCACGGTTGGGTGTCGGGAGCCAACCCCGGCACCGGGCGGCGCGCCTACAAGGCCATCAGCTCTACCGCCGTGAGGCCACCATGAGAACAACCGCCATCGCCGCCGCCCTGCTCGCGACCCTGGTCGCCGCCACGCCGGCGTTCGCGCAGACCACCACCACCGAACCCACCTCGCCGGAACCGCTGCCGGTGTGGCTGAAGCTGTCCGCCTACAGCGGGCACCCCGGCGAGAAGGTCTCGGTCGCCGCCGCGTGCGACGACCAGGCCAGTCCACTCACCACTCGCGCCTTGCGGGTGACCCAGCCGCTCGAGGCGAACCCGGAGGGTCACCAGCCGTGGGCGTTGTTCGCCGAAACGGTGATCCGGGATGTGCCGGAAGGCTCCTATCCGGTGTCGTTCCACTGCGGTGGGGATCCGGTGACCGTGTACTTCACCGTGCTCGACCGGGATTCCTCGCCGGCGCCGGGCTCAGGGCAGACGAAGAAGGCGCCGGCGTCGAGCCAGGGCCAGACGCGGGTCGTGCCGCAGGGCGCGCCGCAGACCGGTGACGGGTCGCTGGCACCGTGATCCGCGCGGCGCTCGCCGTGGCGCTGGGCCTGCTCCTGCTGAGCGGTTGTGCCGCCGCGCCGGAGCAGGCGCCCACGGCTTCCGTGCCCGCTGCCGTGGAAATCCCGGCGATCGGGGCCCGGTCGAGCCTGATTCCGTTGGGGCTCAACGAGGACGGGACCGTGGAGGTGCCGCCGGTGACGTCGCCGCGGCAGGCCGGCTGGTACTCGCTCGGCCCGGCGCCGGGGGAGCGCGGGCCGGCCGTGATCCTCGGGCACGTCGACGGCAACCGGCCGCAGGGGATCTTCTCCCGCTTGCACGAACTCGCGCCCGGCGACCGGATTTCGGTGTCCCGTGTGGACGGTTCCCGATCCGGGTTCGCGGTGACCCGGGTGGAACGGGTGCCGAAGACGGACTTCCCGACCGCCGCGGTGTACGGCGACACGGCCGGGCCGGAGCTGCGGCTCATCACGTGCGGCGGGGTTTTCGACCGCGCGGCGCGCAGTTACCGCGACAACGTCATCGTGTTCGCCGTTCTCGCCTGAGCCCGCTCTCCCCGCACCGGAACCCGGCACGGGGAAAGCGCGCCCACACGTCACTCCACCCAGTCGAAGGTCTTCGTCACCGCCTTCTTCCAGTTGCGGTACTGCGCCTCGCGGTGCTGGGCGTCCATCGACGGGGTCCATTCCTTGTCCTGGGCCCAGTTGTTGCGGATGTCGTCCTCACTGGCCCAGAAACCCACGGCCAGGCCGGCCGCGTACGCCGCGCCGAGTGCCGTCGTCTCGGCGACCACCGGGCGGATCACCGGGACGTCCAGGATGTCCGCCTGGAACTGCATCAGCAGCTCGTTCACGACCATCCCGCCGTCGACCTTCAGCGACTTCAGCGGCACACCCGAATCGGCGTTCATCGCCTCGATCACCTCGCGCGTCTGGAACGCCGTCGCCTCCAGCACCGCCCGCGCGATGTGCCCCTTGTTCACGTACCGCGTCAACCCGGCGATCACGCCCCGCGCGTCCGACCGCCAGTACGGAGCGAACAGACCCGAAAACGCCGGCACGAAGTACGCCCCGCCGTTGTCCTCGACCGTGCGGGCCAGCTGCTCGATCTCCGCGGCGTTGCTGATGATCCCGAGGTTGTCGCGCAGCCACTGCACCAGCGAACCGGTCACCGCGATGGAACCCTCCAGCGCGTAGACCGTCTCGTTCGACCCGATCTTGTAACAGACCGTCGTGAGGAGGCCGTTCTCCGACATCACCTTTTCCGTGCCGGTGTTCAGCAGCACGAAATTGCCGGTGCCGTAGGTGTTCTTCGCCTCGCCGGGGGACAGGCACGCCTGCCCGAACGTCGCCGCCTGCTGGTCGCCGAGGATCCCGGCGATCGGCACGCCGGACAGCACCCCGCGCGGCCGTACCTTGCCGTACTCCTCGGACGACGAGCGGATCTCCGGCAGCATCGACATCGGGATGCCCATGTCAGCCGCGATCTCGGCGTCCCAGCTGAGCGTGTCCAGGTCCATCAGCAGGGTGCGCGACGCGTTCGTCGGGTCGGTGATGTGCACCCCGCCGTCCGGGCCGCCGGTCATGTTCCACACGGTCCAGGTGTCCATGTTGCCGAACACCAGATCGCCGGCCTCGGCGCGTTCCCGCGCACCCTCCACGTTGTCCAGGATCCACTTGACCTTCGGCCCCGAGAAGTACGTGGCCAGCGGCAGGCCCGTCTTCGGGCGGTACCGCTCCTGCCCGCCGCCGAGCTCGCCCAGCTGGTCGACGATCCGGTCGGTGCGGGTGTCCTGCCAGACGATGGCGTTGTAGACCGGCTTGCCCGTCTTCCGGTCCCACACCAGCGCGGTCTCGCGCTGGTTCGTGATGCCGACCGCGGCGATGTCCCCGGCCTGCAGGTCGGCCTTGGCGAGCGCGCCCGCGGTCACCGCGCGCGTGTTCTCCCAGATCTCCTCGGCGTTGTGCTCGACCCACCCGGCCTGCGGGAAGATCTGCTCGTGCTCCCGCTGGTCGACCGCGACCACGCGGCCGGAATGGTCGAAGATCATCGCCCGGGTGGACGTCGTGCCCTGGTCGATGGCGGCCACATAAGACGTCATGCTGATCTCCCAATCAGGTCAGGTTGTGCACGGCCAGGTACAGCAACGCGGCGAGGGCGCCGCCCGCGAGCGGTCCCACCACGGGAACCCACGAATAACCCCAGTCGCCGTCCCGCTTGCCGCGGATCGGCAGGAGGAGCGCATACGCGATGCGCGGACCGAGGTCGCGCGCCGGGTTGATCGCGTACCCCGTCGGCCCGCCGAGGGAAATACCGATCACCAGCACCACGAACGACACCCCGGCGTACCCCAGAGCCGAGTTGCCGAACTCCGGCACGCCGGCCTCGCCCGCCGTCGCCGTCGGGCTGAGCAGGATCCACGCGACGAGCACGAACGTGCCGATGATCTCGGTGACCAGGTTCCAGCCGTAGCTGCGGATCTGCGGGCCGGTGGAGAAGACCCCGAGCGTGTTCTCCGGCTCGGGGTGGTCGTCGAACTGCAGTTTGTAGGTCGCCCAGCAGAGCACGGCGCCGATGATCGCGCCGACCATCTGGCCTGCCACGTAGATCGGCACGTCCTCCCACGGGGTCTTGCCCGCGATGGCCAGGCCCAGCGTCACCGCCGGGTTCAGGTGCGCACCACTCGGCGCGGCGATGCTGGCGCCGGTGAACACACCGAAGGCCCAGCCGAAAGTGACGAACAGGAAGCCCGCGTTGTTGCCGAGGTTCTTGCGGAGCACCACGTTCGCGACCACGCCGGTACCCAGCAGAATCAGGGTTCCGGTACCGAGCAGCTCCCAGATGAATATTCCCAGTGCACTCATCCTGCCCCTTCCCAACGTCCCCAAGGGTCGGACACAGTGCACACCGGCCACATCGCCGACCCACGACGACTGAACCTAACCCTGGGTGACCACCAGTCCAACCCCCACCGCGGGAATTCCTGGATGTCGGGACACCTGTCCTAAAGCCGCGCGGGTGCCGGATCCCGTGCCATGCTGGTGTGGTGAGCCCGTGTCCGCGAGGGAAGGAACCGGAGTGACTGAGGCGAAGCTGGGGCCGGAGGCGAGGGAGGAGACCTGGCGGCGGCTCGGTGAGGAGACGTTCGACCTCGTGGTGATCGGCGGCGGGGTGGTCGGCGCGGGCACCGCGCTCGACGCGGCCACCCGTGGCCTCCGGGTCGCTCTGGTCGAGGCGCGTGACCTGGCGTCCGGCACGTCGAGCCGGTCCAGCAAGCTCTTCCACGGCGGCCTGCGGTACCTCGAACAGCTGGAGTTCGGTCTCGTCCGGGAGGCCCTGCGCGAGCGCGAGCTGATGCTCACCCGCATCGCGCCCCACCTGGTGAAGCCGGTCAGCTTCCTGTACCCGCTGCAGCACCGCCTCTGGGAGCGGCCGTACACCGCGGCCGGGCTGTTCCTGTACGACACGATGGGCGGCGCGCGGTCGGTGCCGGGGCAGAAGCACCTCACCCGGGCGGGCGCGCTGCGACTGGTCCCCGCGCTCAAACGCGATGCCCTGATCGGGGGAATCCGGTACTACGACTCGCAGGCCGACGACGCCCGCCACACGATGACCGTCGCCCGCACGGCGGCGCACTACGGCGCGGTGGTGCGGACCAGCACCCAGGTCGTCGGGTTCCTGCGCGAGGCCGACCGCGTGTCCGGCGTGCGCGTGCGCGACGTCGAGGACGGGCGCGAGACCGAGGTGCACGCCAACGCGGTCATCAACTGCACCGGCGTGTGGACCGACGAGCTGCAGCGCCTGTCCGGCAGCCGCGGCCGGTTCCGGGTGCGGTCCAGCAAGGGCGTGCACATCGTGGTGCCGCGCGACCGGATCGTGTCGGAGTCCGGGCTGATCCTGCGCACCGAGAAGTCCGTGCTGTTCGTGATCCCCTGGCGCAACCACTGGATCGTCGGCACCACCGACACCGACTGGAACCTCGACCTCGCCCACCCCGCGGCCACGAAGAACGACATCGACTACATCCTCGAGCACGTCAACTCGGTGCTCGCGACCCCGCTGACGCACGACGACATCGAAGGCGTCTACGCCGGGCTGCGCCCGCTGCTGGCCGGCGAGAGCGAGGAGACGTCGAAGCTGTCACGCGAGCACGCGGTGGCGCGCGGCGCGCCGGGGCTGGTCGCGATCGCGGGCGGCAAGTACACGACTTACCGCGTGATGGCCGCCGACGCGGTCGACGCCGCCGCGCCCGACCTGCCCGGGCGCCTGCAGCCGTCCATCACCGACAAGGTGCCGCTGCTCGGCGCCGACGGCTACCACGCGCTGGTCAACCAGGCCGACCACCTCGCCGCGCAGCACGGCCTGCACCCGTACCGGGTCCGGCACCTGCTCGACCGGTACGGCTCGCTCGTGCACGAGGTCCTCGCGCTCGGCGAGGGCAAGCCGGAGCTGCTGCGCCCCATCGAGCACGCGCCGGACTACCTCGGGGTCGAGGCCGTGTACGCGGCGAGCCACGAGGGCGCGCTGCACCTGGAGGACGTCCTCGCGCGGCGCACCCGCATCTCCATCGAGTACCCGCACCGCGGGGTGGACTGCGCCGAGGCTGTGGCGCGGATGGTGGCGGACGTCCTGGGCTGGTCCGAGGAGACGGTCCGCCACGAGGTCGAGGTGTACACCGCGCGGGTGGCGGCGGAGCGGGACTCGCAGACGCAGCCGAGCGACGAGGCAGCCGACGAGCGGCGATCGAGCGCGCCGGAGGCCCGGGCGCGGCTGGCGGCGCCGGTGGGGTGAGCCGCCGGGCAGGCTGCCGGGCCGGGGCTGCTGCTGGGCGAGTGGTGGTCGAGCGTGCCGGAGGCTCGGGCGCGGCTGGCGGCGCCGGTGGGGTGAGCCGCCGGGCAGGCTGGCGGGCCGGGGCTGCTGCTGGGCGAGTGGTGGTCGAGCGTGCCGGAGGCTTGGGCGCGGCTGGCGGCGCCGGTGGGGTGAGCCGCCGGGCAGGCTGGCGGGCCGGGGCTGCTGCTGGGCGAGTGGTGGTCGAGCGTGCCGGAGGCTTGGGCGCGGCTGGCGGCGCCGGTGGGGTGAGCCGCCGGGCAGGCTGGCGGGCCGGGGCTGCTGCTGGGCGAGTGGTGGTCGAGCGTGCCGGAGGCTTGGGCGCGGCTGGCGGCGCCGGTGGGGTGAGTCGTCGGGTGGGCTGGCGGGCCGGGGCTGCTGCTGAAGGCCGCCCCGGCGGCGTGATCGTCCTGGCGGGTCAGGCCTCGCCGGCCAGGTTGGCTGCCGCGAAGCTTCCGGTGCCCGTCGCGCGTTCGTGGAGTACCACCGTGTCCCCGGCGAGCAGCGCCTTGCACGTCAGGCGGTTGCCGATCGGGTGCGACAGGGGCGCTATCAACAGCACCTGCTGCGGCCCGGCGGGGTTCGGCCGCGTCGTGCGGGCCATCTCCTCGTACACGTCCCGGTAGCAGACCAGGTTCGTGCCGTCACCGGAAAACATGGTCTCGATCGAGCGCGGCAGTGCGGCGTCCTCGTCCCGGCGGGCGGCGCGCGCGACGCGCGACGTCACCAGCGGGCCCTCCGTGGTCAGCACGTGGTCGACCTCGAGCAGCTCCAGCAAATCGGTGCGCTCTTCGTCCACATGCACCACCCGAGCGCCGAGTAACTGGGAAGCGAACTGCAGGAGAATTGTTTCCGGCGTGTTTCCACCGGTAATTGCGACCAGCTGCCCGGGGACAATCCCCTCGGATTTCAGTGTCGCATGCAGCCGCCGTAATGTGTCGAAGGTCTCCCGATACGTCATCGACCGGCCACGATGGGCGAATGCGATCTGGTCGCCGCCACCTAACAGCACGTCGAGGATGCGGGTCAGAAAGACGCTGGACTCGCCCACGTTCCCCCCGTTCAGCGCTGAATCGGAATCTGAAACCAGATCACCACAACACCCCGCGGCGCGCGAGGAATTGTGTCAGCCAGCACAAGAGGACTGGGCCACATCGCCCTACGGACGGCGGGCGGCCAGCCCCAGCGCCCGCGCCGCGAACCGGGCCACCGCGTCCACGGCCGCCCGCTCGGCGAACCCGTCCGCGGGAGAGGTCCAGACCTCGATCGTGCCGTCGGTGCCCAGCACGACCTCACCCAGCAACACGCCGGTCGCCGGCTCCGCGATCACCCACGAATAGCTCTCGTTCCGCGCCCACTCGCGGGCCCGCCGCGCCGCGTACCGGCTCGGCGCGGTCACCCCGGCCGCCGCCAGCGCCGGCAGGTCGCCGGCCCGCAGCTGCCGCAGGCGGTACCGGCCCGCGTTGATCTCCACCGGATCCATCAGCGCCGCCGCCAGGTCATGGCCACCGCGACCGCGACCGGGACCAGGAAGACCAGCCACATCCCACGGGTCAGCACGAACACCGCCACCGCCGCGATCAGGAGCAGCGGCAGGAGCCCGAGACCGGCCTTCCGCACCGGCGTCCGGGACGGCACCGGCCGGTCGAGCACCCGCGGCCGGGGCTCGGGCAGGTCGGCGAACAGCGGCGCCAGATCGGACCGGGTCCGCGCGGCCGCGACCTTCGCCGAGCGCAGCCCGAACTCGTCGATGTCCAGCCGCCCGGTGCGGACGTGCTCGGACAGGGCGTCCATGGCCTCCGTGCGCTCGGCGTCGGACAGCCGCAGCTCCGGCTGGTCGCTCACCGCCGCCGGTCCCGCCGGCCGTGGTTGCCGTGCCGGTGCTTCTCCCAGTCCGAACCCCAGAAGTTGCTGGCGGCCGCGGTGAACACGAACGGCATGGCGATCCACCACCAGGTCGACGTGGCGAAGGCCAGCACGATCGCCGCCACCCACAGGAACGGCACCGCGGCGGCCGCCACGCGCTGCGGCAACGGTCGGTCCGACCACTGCCGCGGCGTCCGGTCCGGCTTCTTCTCGACCGCCCCCGCCGGCTTCTCGAACACCGGATGCGGCTCCGGCAGGTCGGCGAACAGCTCGGCGAGGTCCCGCCGCGTGCGCGCGGCGGTGACCTTCGCCGAACGGTCGCCGTACTCGTCGAGGTCCAGGCGCCCGGCGCTCAGGTGCTCACCGAGAGCCTTCAGCGCGGACTCCCGGTCGTTGTCGCCGATGCGCAGATCGGGCGAGGGAACCTCGGTCACCCCGTCAGGTTAGTCCTTGATTTCGAGCAGGGAAGCGCCTTGCGTGACCGCGGCGCCGACCTCGACGGAAAGTCCGGTCACGGTGCCCGACTTGTGTGCGGTGACCGGGTTCTCCATCTTCATCGCCTCGAGCACGACGAGCAGATCGCCCGCCTCGACCTGCTGGCCGTCCTCGACCGCGATCTTGACGATCGTGCCCTGCATCGGCGCGGCCACGGTGTCCCCGCTGGCCGTGGTCTTCGTGCCGCCGCCCCGCTTGCGCGGCTTGGCCTTCGCGCCGCCGCCGTTGCCCTTGCCGCCGCCGCCGGCGAGCGCGAGGTCGCCGGGCAGCGAGACCTCCAGGCGACGGCCGCCGACCTCGACGACCACCGTCTGACGCGGCTCGGCCTCGTCCTCGGCCTCGGCGGCCGCGGTGAACGGCTCGATCTGGTTGTCGAACTCGGTCTCGATCCAGCGGGTGTGCACGGAGAAGCCGTCTTCGTCGCCGACGAACGCCGGGTCGCGCACGATGACGCGGTGGAACGGCAGGACCGTCGCCATGCCCTCGACGATCATCTCGTCCAGCGCGCGGCGGCTGCGCTCCAGCGCGTTCTGCCGGTCGGTGCCGGTGACGATCACCTTCGCCAGCATCGAGTCGAACTGCCCGCCGATGACACTGCCGTCGACCACGCCGGAGTCGACGCGCACGCCCGGGCCCTCGGGGAAGACCACCTTGGTGACGGTGCCCGGCGCGGGCAGGAAGTTGCGCCCGGCGTCCTCACCGTTGATGCGGAACTCGATGGAGTGGCCGCGCGGCGTCGGGTCCTCGGTGAACCGCAGCTTCTCGCCCTGGGCGATGCGGAACATCTCGCGCACCAGGTCCACGCCCGCGGTCTCCTCCGTCACCGGGTGCTCGACCTGCAGGCGGGTGTTGACCTCCAGGAACGAGATCGTCCCGTCCAGGCCCACCAGGTACTCGACCGTGCCGGCGCCGGAGTAGCCGGCCTCCTTGCAGATCGCCTTGGCCGACTCGTGGATCGTGCGGCGCTGCTCGTCGGTCAGGAACGGCGCGGGCGCCTCCTCGACCAGCTTCTGGTGGCGGCGCTGCAGCGAGCAGTCGCGGGTGCCGACGACCACGACGTTGCCGTGCAGGTCGGCCAGGACCTGGGCCTCGACGTGACGCGGCTTGTCCAGGTAGCGCTCGACGAAGCACTCACCCCGGCCGAACGGGATGACCGCCTCGCGGGTGGCCGACTCGAACAGCTCCGGGATCTCCTCCTTGGTGCGGGCGACCTTCAGGCCGCGGCCGCCACCACCGAACGCCGCCTTGATCGCGACGGGCAGGCCGTGCTCGTCGGCGAAGGCGATGATCTCCTCGGCGTTCGACACGGGGTCCTTGGTGCCCGGGACCAGGGGAGCACCGGCCTTGAGCGCGATGTGCCGCGCGGTGACCTTGTCACCGAGGTCGCGGATCGCCTGCGGGCTCGGCCCGATCCAGGTCAGGCCCGCGTCGATGACCGCCTGCGCGAAATCGGCGTTCTCGGAGAGGAAGCCGTAGCCGGGGTGGACGGAGTCGGCGCCGGACCGCTTGGCGACGTCGATCAGCTTGTCGATGACCAGGTAGCTCTCCGCCGCCGTGGTGCCGCCGAGGGCGAACGCCTCGTCGGCGAGCTGGACGTGCGGCGCGTCCCGGTCGGGCTCGGCGTACACCGCGACACTCGCGAGCCCGGCGTCCTTGGCCGCTCTGATGACGCGGACCGCGATTTCACCCCGGTTGGCGACGAGGATCTTCGTCACCGGTCCGCCCTGGGTCGCGCTGGCCTGCTCGGGCACGCCCTTACCTCCATCTGGTCCTTCACGCAATCCCCCCGGAGCGTCGCGCGGCGCTTCCGCGGGCCTTTCCCGGAGTTTACGGCGGCGTAGTCGTGCTGCGGTGAGACCCGGCTCACGCTTACCCTGAAGGGGAAAGGGGTGGGCACGTGGGCAGGGGACGCGCGCCTCGGTCGGTGGTTGTGACCGCGGTGGTGGCCGCCGTCGTCGCGTTGTCCGCCCTGGTCACCGTGCGGTTGCTGCGCGAGGACGGGACGAGCGCGCAGGCGCCGGCCGGCGCCGGGAGCAACGCGGTGACCGCGGGCGCGGATTGCGGTGAGGGGCCGTGCCAGGTGGTGGCGCGGGCGAGTGTCGATGGCAAGCCGGTCGAGCTGCTCGCCGACGCCCAGGGCGGGAACGGGCGGTTCCAGGCCGGCGCCAACGTGCTCGAGCTGACGGTGACCGAGCTGGGCGGACGGCTCGACGCGAACTCGCTGTCCTGCGTGAGCGGCGCGGTGTCGGCGTGCCTGGTGCACGCGCGGCAGGAGGGCGCCGCGATCGCCCAGCTGCTCGTCGGCCGCGCCGGCACGTGGCGCTCGGTCGACAAGCCCTACTACTCCAGCGGCGGGGTCGTGCGGCTGGACGACGTCACCGGGGACACCGCGCCGGAGGTCGTGGTCGTGCAGAGCTCGCCGGTGCTGGCGCGGGTGTTCGCCCTGGACGGCAGCGCGCTGGGCTGCACGCGGCGCTACACCTCGGTCAGCCAGCTGCGTGGCTGGCCCGAGGTGCAGCTCAACTCCAGCGACCTGCGCGCCTGCTCCTAGTGTCCTGAGTCGTTAATTCGAGTTCAGCTGTAGGGTGCGGCATGCCGAATCCGAAGCTGCCTGAGTTGGCCTTGTCCGTTGATGAGGCACAGACGTTGCGGAACTGGGTGCAGCGGCGGAAGA
>NZ_PQHY01000096.1:0-23047 GCF_003385175.1 Amycolatopsis ruanii | reverse complement strand
CCGCGCCCGATGGACGATGCGCTGGAAACCCGTACTCAACGCCTTCGCCATCACCTTCGGTGACCGCTGGCCGGCCGCCGAAACCTACTAACCGAACCGCCAGAAACACCGATCACGGGATAGACCCACGACGGGGCCTCGCAGCCCCCCGGTGACGTGGAACCTGCACCTCCGTCGCGATTGCGAGGACGGGGGTTCGCGCTCTCGCCCACATCTTCAAGGAAGGGCGCTACCAGGGGGGGCTGTCCAACCGCGGGTCAGTCGAGGGTCTGGGGTTGGTTGAGGCGCTGGGCCTCGTGGAGCTGGTCTTCGAGGGCGATGATGCGGCATGCGGCTTCGATGGGGATGCCCTGGTCGACCAGTTCCCGGGCACGCGCGGCCAGGCGTAGCTGGTGCCGGGAGTAGCGGCGGTGTCCGCCGGCGGAGCGTTGCGGGGTGATCAGGCCGGCCTCGTCGAGGCTGCGCAAGAAGCCTTGGGTGGTGCCGAGCATCTCGGCGGCGCGGCCCATCGTGTAGCCGGGGTAGTGCTCGTCGTCGAGCTTGTCGGCCCCGCCGGGCGTGGCCGAGTCTGGTTGGTCAGGAATCATTCGACCTCCACGTCACAAAGGACCCCGGGCGCCGTGCACGGCACCCGGGGTACTTCAGGGGTTCGGTTTCACCATTGTCGACCGGCGTGACCGCCGGCGTCCTGCACCCGCGTCCGGCGGAAAGCCGAACCTCGCGGGGATCGCTCATTCGTGACCGAGCACCACCTCCGAACTCGATGGGACTGCGGTACCCGCGCGGCACTACCCAGCCGCTGCGGGCGATCCAATGATGTTCCCGTTCCCTTCCTTCCGGTGTTGCCCACTTACTGAGTACTGCGACTGCTACTTCACTTGCTGCGAACGTCACGGCTGGGACCCCTTCCACTGATCGGTCCCAGCACGCTGACGCCGCTGGTCACTGCCCGGAGCACCGTTCACTGATCGGCTCCGGCCACCTGACCGGTCCCGCAACTGCATGTGCAAAGCAACTGCTGCTCACCACGGGGCGCACAGACGCTGCCTGCGCCTTGTCGCGATCACCCCGGGACCGGTACTACCTGATCAAACCTCTTCACAACCCGGCCCCGGGGCACTGCTCCTGACCACCAGCCGGAACCCTGTTCCTTGATCGGCTCCGTGCTGCCTGGCCCTCGTGTCTCACTTCGCGGGTAGTTACGTTCTCTCCCACGCTTGCTTGACGTTGTCTCTCTCGGTGCGAGGAGAACATTACACACGCCTGCGGTTGAATGTCTACTCCGGTCAGCATAGATTTTCAGACGCGAGTCAGATGCAAGGAAGAGGGCACCCGACCATGAGCGACGAGGTCACACAGGAGCCGCTCGAGGAGCGATACGGCCTGGTCGGGCTACACGACGTGGACGAGTACGCCGAAGCCCTGACACGACTGCTCGAGCAGGGGCGGCGGGAGCGGTGCGTAGCGTTGCTGTCGGAGGCCGAGGCCTATGCCGCGGCGGAACTGCTCGGCCAGTTCGCGCAGCTCGATCCACCGGCCCCGTTGAACCGGCTGGCCGCGTCCCTGGCCAGCCGCCTCTACAGCCGCCTCGGCGCCTGACCACCCGGCATGACCTACCCCGTTCGCCCTGCCCGTGTCCCGCGTCCGCGCGCACCACTCCCGGGCGGCGCTCACGGGCATCGCTCCGGAGATCAGCGCACCCGGTCAGGAGTGCGCGGGACCCCGATCGTGTCGGAGGCATCGAGGAGAATCGAGCGATGCCCCTGCGCACGTGTTCGTCGACGAGACCAAGGAGAACGGCTGCCTCGTCACCGCGGCCGCTCAGCTGCCCGGCAACCTGGCCACCGCTCGCCAGGTCATGCCTCGCCAGTGGCGGATCCACTTCACCAAGCAAGGGCGACGCGCGGCGCAAGCAGATCCTCGACGCGATCGGCGAACTCGACCCGGTGGTCACGATCTACGACGCCTCTCACCACCACCGCCGCCGCCGGTGTCATCGACGCGCCACCCCGAGGTGTTGCACAAGGCAAGCAGGGCACTGGCATGAACGCCCGCTGCCGAACTCAGACTGCCGCCCTGGATACAGCCGTGTCGCGCGACGGGGAGCGCTGTGGGGAGCAAGCTGGGAGCAGTACTGTGCGCTGAACCGGCCGGAACGACATCCAACGGACCTGAACAACCCGCGCTGACCTGCGGGAGTCTCATTTCTGCAGGTCAGCGCGGCTACGCGAACATAGTTCACACCGAAGAGGTCACTGGTTCGATCCCAGTATCGCCCACTCGCTATTTCAGCTGTTCAGACGGCCTGTCGACGACCATCGTCGGCAGGCCGTCGGCGTTTGCGGGTAGCAGGGTGTCCTGACCCACTTCCGCGAATCCGAAGTGGTCACGCCGCATCCGCCTCCTGACCGGCGTGTGCGTCCCACGTCCATCCGCCGTCCAGCTCCCAGCGGCGCTGCAGCGCAGCCAGCATCGACTCCACTATGACGTCAGTCACGTGGGAGTAGAGCAGATACATCCGGGCCCGGCGGCGGGAGTCCGCTTGCGCGAAACGACCCGCGACCAGCGCGAACATGTCGTCGAACCCGGCCCGCCAGCGGGCGAGACGATCATCAACTACGGTCCACGACGCGGCCACCGCGTCTTCTTCGAGATCCAACACACCTTGAAGTTTGATCACGCCGTGGCCGCCCCCATGATCACGACACGCCCACCAAGATCACACACTGCTGCTGTCGTATCAACCATTTTGCGTCCAGCTCGGCCCGGTTGGGGGATGGTGGTCTCGAACGTCGCGATCCCAGTGGCCATGCCTTCGTCCTAGCCGGTGATCACGCCAGGGCGGAGCGGGGGCAGCTGACCGAGTCCGGGCTGTTCGACGAGCCGGAGCTGACCACGCTGCTGCGCCCTCGACCGTCCCTGGTGCCGGCGGAGAATGCGTCGCTGTCGCCCGCCGGGATGCGGCGGGTGCTCGTGATCTTGTGCGTGGCCGAGGTCATGTCGCGGCGTCCTCGGTTCTCGGCTTGCTGGCGGCCCTGGTCGTCCGCTGTCGGGGGAGGGTGAGCGCGACCACGGCGACGGCCACCAGGATCGCCGCGATGGTCAGGAATGCGCGTCCGTAGGCCGCGGCGGGTGCGGGCGGGGTGTCGAGGTGGTTGCCGGTGATGGTGACCAGTACGGCGAGGCCGAGGGCGCCGCCGAACTGTTTGGTGGTGTTCATCAGTCCGGAGGCGGCGCCGGCGTCCTTGGCGTCGATGCCGGAGGTGACGGTGGTGGTGATCGGGGTGTTGAGCAGCGCGCTGCCGGTCGAGAACACGATCGCCGGTCCGAGGATTCCGGACAGATAGCCGCTGTCGGCGGTGCTCCGGCTCTGCCACCAAAACCCGGCTGCGGCGATCACTGCTCCGGCGACGATGAGCGCCCGGTTGTCGAGGCGGCGCATCAGCCAGGGTGTGACGCGCACGCCGATGACGATCGCGACGAGCGTGTGCGGGAGGAAGCCCAGGCCGGTCTGCACGGGGCTGTAGTGCAGGGTCGTTTGCATGTACAGGGTCAGGAAGTACCACATCGGGTTCAGGCAGGCACCGGCCAGCACCATGGCCACGTTGCCCGCCGAGATCGCGCGCGATCGGAACAGGCGTAGCGGGATCAACGGCGCACGGGCGAAGCGGGCCTCGACCACGATGAACAACGCCACGGCGGCGGCGCCACCGGTGAGGGCGGTGATCGTGGACGGTGCGGCCCAGCCGTCGTCGTTGGCATGGGCGATGCCGTAAGTCAGCGCCGCGAGTCCGCCGGTGGCCAGCATCGCGCCCGCGACGTCGAGACGGCCCCGTCGCCCGGCTTCGTCGTCCGGGGTCAGCGAGCGGGCGGTCAGGAGGATGGCGATGGCGCCGATCGGGACGTTGATCAGCAGAATCGAGCGCCAGGACAGGAATTCGGTGAGTACTCCGCCGATCAGGTTGCCTGCCGTGCCGCCGGCTATTCCGACGGCGGTCCAGATGGCCAGGGCTCGCGCCCGCGCGGCACCTTCGGCGAAGGTCGTGGTGAGCACCGTGAGGGTGGCCGGGGCGAGGACCGCCGCGCCCACGCCCTGCACAGCGCGCGCGACGATGAGCAGGGGTGCGGAGTTCGCCAGCCCGCCGGCCAGGCTGGCGCCGGAGAACAGGACCAGCCCGAGGACGAAGACCCGCTTCCGGCCGAACAGATCCGCGAACCGGCCGCCGAGCAGAAGGAAGCCGGCGAAGGTCAACGCGTAGGCGTTGATCACCCATTGCAGGCCCGAGTCGTCGAACCCCAGTGCTCGCTGGATCGACGGCAGCGCGACGTTGACGACCGAAATGTCGAGCACCACCATGAACTGCGCCGCACAGGCCAGCGCCAGCACGGCCCGCTGCCGGCCCCCTGGGTGTCGTCCGCTCGGCATTCCGGCTGCCGGATCGCGATCCGGCGCCTCCCGTGTCCCCAACCGGTCACCTCCAGCGAACCCTTATCTGATACGCCTGTACCCTATACAGTTGTACCAAAAGCGGGGCGGGGAGGTGCCGAGTGCCGAGGACGGTGGACCATGCCGAGCGCCGTGCCCAGATCGCGGAGGCCTTGGTGCGGGTCGCCGGGCGGGACGGTCTGCATGCGGTGACGATGCGGGCGGTCGCGACCGAGGCGGGGATCTCGCTGCGGCTGGTGCAGTACTACTTCGAGACCAAGGCTCAGCTGATGCTGGGGGCGCTGCGGCATCTGGAGCGGCAAAGCCACCAGCGGTGGGCGCAACGCCTGTCCGATCTGCCGGACCCGGTGTCGCCGCGCGAGTTCATCGAGGCGTTCCTCGCCGAAGCCCTGCCCACCGACGAGCGGAGTCGCGTGTTCCACTTGGTCGGCACGTCGTACGCGGTACTGGCGATGACCGACCCCGAACTCGCCGGGGAACCGTTCGTCGCCGGGGTGAACGACCTCGAACGACAACTCACCGAGGCGTTGGCGCGCGCCGCGTCGGACGGTCAGCTGGTGCCGGGTGCGGATGTCGCCACCGAGGTGGCGCACCTGCTGGCGCTCAACCACGGCCTCGGCACCAGTGTCCTGATCGGACAACGCACGGTCGGGGGAGCCGAAGCCGTGCTGTGCCGTCACCTCGACCGGCTGTTCCGGGCCGATCCGGAACCGGCACGCACCGCGCCTCGCGGGCACCGACCGAAATCGTCCCCAGCGCGGTGATGCAGTGTTCCGGGGGTGCGGGCCGCGCGGGGAGGGGCCCCGGCGCAGCCCACGGGCCCTCAGGTGAGGCTGGGGTGGCCCTCGTAGCGGGCGGAAAGCGCTTCCAGGTGGTGACCGGACGGGTCGTCGAAGTAGACGCCCCGCCCGCCGTGGTTGGTGTTGATCTCACCCGGCTGCAGCATGCGCGGACCGGCCCAGTACGTGACACCCCGCGCGTGGATGCGGTCCATGATCCGGTCGAAGGTGTCGTCGTCGACCTGAAACGCGTAGTGCTGGCCGGGGAAGTCGATGGGCGGCTCGGCGAAGTCGAGCACCCGGCCGTCGGACAGGTACACGGCCAGGAAGAACCCTGATTCCTGCGGCTCGGGAAGACCGAAGATATCGGTGAAGAACCGCGCGGACTCGTACTTGTCCTTGGCGGCGATGATCGTGTGGTCGAAACGCACGTCGGTCATGCGTGTGCACTCCTTCCTCCGTTGACGATGCGCTGGTTCGTGTCAGGAGGAATGGCGGGCCGCGGGCCCGCCATGCGATCAAGGAGCTGCCGGGAACCCATCTCGCTCACGACTCAAAGCCGACCCGGCAGTCACGCCACCGATGTTGGCAACACCGGCGGCGTGATCCCACCGCTGTCAGTGGCTGCCGGTGAGTTCCCCGGAGAGCTTGCCGTGCATGCGGGCGCTGTGCTTGTTCAAACCGACGATCTCCACGGTCTTGCCGCGGGAGGCGTACTTGGTGGTGATGGCGTCGAGGGCGGCGACGGTGGAGGCGTCCCAGATGTGGGCGTCCGTGAGGTCGATGATCACGGTGTCCGGGTCGCCCGTGTAGTCGAACTGGTAGACGAGGTCGTTGCTGGAGGCGAAGAACAGCTCGCCGGTGACGGCGTAGACGACCTGGGTGCCGTCGGGATCGGTGGCCGCGGTGACCTCGACGAGGTGGGCGACCCGGCGGGCGAAGATGACCATCGCGGTGATCGAGCCGATGACCACGCCGATGGCGAGGTTGTCGGTGGCCACGACGACGGCGACGGTGACGACCATGACGGTGATCTCGCCGATGGGCATGCGTTTGAGGGTGGCCGGGGCGATCGAGTGCCAGTCGAAGGTGCCGACGGCGACCAGGACCATCACCGCGACCAGCGCGGCCATCGGGATCTGGGAGACGACCGGGCCGAAGGCCAGGCACAGGACCATCAGGAAGACCCCGGCCAGGAACGTGGACAGCCGGGTGCGGGCGCCGGCGGTCTTGACGTTGATCATGGTCTGGCCGATCATTGCGCAGCCGCCCATGCCGCCGAAGAAGCCGGTGACGACGTTGGCGATGCCCTGCCCGATCGCCTCGCGGGTCTTGTTGGAGTGGGTGTCGGTGATGTCGTCGACCAGCTTCGCGGTCATCAGCGACTCCATCAGCGCGACCAGCGCGAACGCCAGCGCGTAGGGGGCGATGGTGCTGAGCGTGTCGACACTGAACGGCACGTCAGGCAGGCCCGGGACCGGCAGCGAGGAGGGCAGGGCGCCCTTGTCGCCGACCGTGGGGACGGCGATTCCGGCGGCCACGGTCAGCACGGTGAGGGCCACGATGGACACCAGGGGCGCGGGGATCACCTTGGTGAGCTTGGGGAACAGGATCATGACTGCGAGCCCGCCGGCGAACAGCGGGTACACCGGCCACGGCACGTCGATCAGCTCGGGGACCTGCGCGAGGAAGATCAGGATGGCCAGCGCGTTGACGAAGCCGACCATGACGCTGCGCGGGACGAACCGCATCAGCCGGGCCACGCCGAGCGAGCCGAGCACGATCTGGAACAGCCCGCCGAGGATGACCGCGGCGATCAGGTAGCCCAGGCCGTGTTCCCGGGCGAGCGGGGCGACCACCAGAGCGACGGCTCCGGTGGCGGCGGAGATCATCGCCGCGCGCCCGCCGACGACCGAGATGACCACGGCCATGGTGAACGACGCGAACAGGCCCACGCTGGGATCGACCCCGGCGATGATGGAGAACGAGATCGCCTCCGGGATCAACGCCAGCGCCACCACCAGCCCGCCCAGTACCTCGATGCGGGCGACCTTGGGCGACAACCACGACGGGCGAACGCCACGCATACGCGCAGGGATCGGCGACAAGAGATTCGACAAGAGAAAACAACCTGACATGCTCGGGCGCCCGTCGGGCGCGAAAACATTCCCGCACCACTGTGGCGCGGCGTGAAGAAACTGCCGGGGGACTGGCGCGGATACCGTCGCCGGTCCGGAAGACTTCATTGACGGACGCGGACTAGCTCGACTGGGTCACGGCACCTGCTCGGTAGGCACGGGAAGCTCCTCGGCTCGATAACGGAGTCGGGGGCTTCGGTGACCCCGGCGGTCCGGTGACGCGATCGCCACCGTCGTCGGCAACTCTCACCTCACGTTAGACGAGAGATCGACGCCTGTCGCGGCGCCCAAGTTCAAATGAGGGCGGAATCACGCACCCACGTCGCGCTCGCCTCTCGCTGCCCGGCCCTGGTACTCTACTCTAACGTGACAGTAGGTTTTGTGTGGGCGACCGACCCGGAGACGGCATTGACGGACGTGCAGTCACGCGACGAGGAGCAGGAGCGCCGGTATCTGGCCGAGGCGGTGCGTCTGCTGACCACGGAGCTGGAGCGGCTGAACGCGTCGATCGACAAGTCGGTCAGCACCGTGGACGAGCACAAGCGGTACATGTGGGACAACCTGCGTGACATGGACTTCGCCGAGAAGGCGAACTTTCGCGAGTCGGTGAACCTGTCCGTCACCCTCGGCGAACACGCGATGCGGACGAGGAAACGCATCGAGCGTCTGCTGGAGTCTCCCTACTTCGCGCGCGTCGACTTCCGCCGTCACGCCGAACGGGACGCCGGCGCCCACTACATCGGCGTGCACAGCCTCTCGGATCCCGAGTCCCAGGAGATCGTGATTCACGACTGGCGGGCACCCGTGGCCGGCCTCTACTACGACTTCGAGGCGGGGGAGGCGCACTTCGAGGCGCCCGAGGGCACTGTGCGCGGCGCGATCACCGGCAAGCGCCAGTACAAGATCTCCGGCGGGCACCTGGAGTACATGTTCGACAGCTCGCTGAGCATCGGCGACGACGTCCTGCAGCGGGAGCTGAGCCGGTCCGCCGACGACAAGATGCGCAACATCGTCGCGACCATCCAGCGGGAACAGAACGCGGTGATCCGCAACGAGACCGCGCAGGTGCTGATCCTGCAAGGGGTGGCGGGCTCCGGAAAGACGTCGATCGCCCTGCACCGGGTGGCGTTCCTGCTCTACCGCTTCAAGGACACCCTCTCCTCGGACAACGTGATGATCCTCTCTCCCAACAAGGTGTTCGGTGACTACATCGCCAACGTGCTTCCCGAGCTGGGTGAGGAGCAGATCGCCGAGATCGACTTCGACAAGATCGCCGGCAGGTTTCTCGCGAAGGTCACCGGCTACGAGACCTTCAGCGAACAGGTCGTCGACCTCCTCGACCGGGTCGACGAGGCGGCGGCGGAGCGCATGCGCTACAAGGCGATGCCCGAGTTCGTCACCCGCCTCGACGAGTGGATCTCTTCCCGGACCCGGGAGGGGTTCACCCCGGCGGAGATCGAACAGAAGCGCCACCGCCTCTCCGTCGACTGGGTCGCGGACACCTTCGCCGAACTACGCGACCTTCCGATCTTCACACGGCTCGACGGCGTGGCCGGCCGCGCCGTGCACCTGCTCAAACAGCAGGTGACAGACCGCGGTGCCAAGTGGACCGCTGCCGACACCGGCAGCGTCCGCAAGCAGGTCCGCGCCATGTTCGCCGACAAGGACGCCTTCGCGCTCTACAAGGCGTTCTACGCGGCCCACCCGGACCGTCGGCGATTGTTCAAGCCACTCGGCCGGAAGAAGATCGAGTACGCCGACGTGTTCCCGCTGGTCTACACGATGATCAAGACGGCCCGGCAGGAGAGCTACCGCCACATCCGTCACCTGCTGGTCGACGAGATGCAGGACTACGCGCCCATCCAGTACGCCGTGGTGCGCGAGCTGTTCTCCTGCAAGATGACGATCCTGGGTGATAGGAACCAGTCGGTGAACCCGTTCAGCTCCTCGTCGCTGTCGACGATCCGCAGCATCTTCCCCGAGGCCGACTGCCTGGAGCTGTGCAAGAGCTACCGCTCCACGACCGAGATCACCGACTTCGCCCAGCGCATCTCCCGCAACGACAAGCTCGTCCCGATCGAGCGGCACGGACGACCACCCCAGGTCATCGCCTGCGCGAACCAGCAGGACCAGGAGGCGCAGATCCTGGCCCTGGTCAGGCAGCACAGTCACAGCGACCACCGCTCCCTCGGCATCATCTGCAAAACCGTCGCCCAGGCGAAGACACTCCACCACGCCCTGTCGCAAGCCGGTGCCGAACTGGCCCTGCTCGACTACGACAGCACAGCGTTCGCCGGTGGCATCGTCATCACCTCGGCACACATCGCCAAGGGACTGGAGTTCGACACGGTGATCGTCCCGCAGGTGGACGAGGAGAACTACGCCAACGAGATGGACAAGAGCATGCTCTACATCGCCTGCACCAGGGCCATGCACGAGCTCCACCTCACCCACACCGGACCTGTCTCGCGCTTCCTGGAGTTCGCGAAGCCCGACGGGGGCCTCTCCGCGATCCCCCGGCAGCCGCGGGGATGAGCTGACCCGGCAGGCGGGACACGCCAGCGGGCCGTGTCGATCAGCCGACGGAACCAGCCGACGGGAAGTGGGAGATGAGCACCGAAGGCGTGGCCGGCTCGCCGACAGCGCCGGTCACGGTGCCGGAATTCTGTGTCCACGTGGAAGACGCTTTCGTCGCGGACCGACCGGGCGTGCCGGACTTGCTCAATGCTGCGCCGGCCGGCCGGCCGGGCGCGGCCCGCGGTGTTCGCCGCGCTGAACCGGCTTCCGGACAGGCGGTTCGAGTCACTGATGGATCTGCTGTCGGAACTGCCGGACCTGTCGTTCGACTGCGATGCGCAGTGACCGCCTCTGATATGGCAGGCGCCGGTATCCCCTGACGTGCCCGGTGAACCGGACCGGCTCAGCTGAGGCGGTCGGCCAGGACCTGGAGTCGTCCGGCCACGGTCAACCGCCGCAGCCACCCGGGGCAGGGCGGAGGCGCCGGAGCGCACCACCTGCGCGAGGTCCTGCAGGAATGCCGGCACGCCAGGGGCGTGCCGGGTCGCTGCGCAGGGCCAGGTAGGCCGCGGCGGCCTGGCATGTTGTCCGTGTTCGTGGGCGGAGCTGCGCGCGGCGCTGCGCCGGGCGAGTTCGGCGGTGTGGTGCAGGCTCGTGCCGGCCAGTGCGACCGGCGCGACCCGCATGGCGGCGCCGTTGCCGGTTGATCCGGCCCCGTGGTGAAAGGCACGAGTGGCCGCAAACCAGGGGACACCGGCGTTGATCAGCCCGAAAA
Source organism: Amycolatopsis ruanii (assembly GCF_003385175.1). NCBI lineage: Bacteria > Bacillati > Actinomycetota > Actinomycetes > Pseudonocardiales > Pseudonocardiaceae > Amycolatopsis > Amycolatopsis ruanii. Next base: position 12,391 of record NZ_PQHY01000096.1, on the reverse strand, counting down.
CCTTCGGTGTGCCGGGGCCGTGACCGCGCCAGGACTCGGCCCGCCAGGCCTGGGCGAGTTTCGCGGGCGAGCAGGTCCTCGCTCAGCACCGCGGTGTCGCGGTGTCCGGCGAGGACGGGAACGAGTTCGATGTCGGCGGTGTGGGCGAGCGCGGTGGGTGCCGGCTCCTCGGCGACGAGGCCTACGGGGCCGGCGCTGTCACGGCCCTGGACCGGGGCGCCGAAGGCGTCCCGAGTCCGAGCCCCAGGAGTAGTCCGCGCGTTCGGTCGCGGGTGATGGGCTGGGCGGCGATGGGCATGGGGTGCAGCCGGTCTCGGGTCGGGCCACCGGCTCGGCGTGGAGCCGGTACAGCGGCGGGTGGGCCAGGTCGATGCGGTACGTCCCCGGTGCCACGGTCCGGGTGATGCCGTCCAGGACCGCCGCAGTGGGCGCCGGCGCCCGGACGACTCGCGGTCCGCCGCAGAGTTCGACCGTCGCGCCCTCGCCGTCAGTCACCCCGAGCAGCACACCGCTACCCGAGGGGCGAGCGAACACGTCGACCAGGACCGGGTGCTCGGTGTCTGCGACGTCGCGTAGCTGCAGGCCGCGCAGGACGACCTCCTGTCGCGCGTCCGGGCCGGTCAGGATCAATGCGAGTTCCGGCCGCAACCACAAGTGCAGGGAACCCGGCGAAACATACCGGCGGTCCGGAGACACGATCGGTGCGTGGCAGCGCACGGCGAGGTGTTGCGCGGCCGCGACGACGGTGTGGTGGGTGGCCAAGACGAGGCTCACCCGGCCGGTCGATGCACGGGCGGACGGGCCGTCGAGCACGACCACACCGGCGCGGGTCGCGGGACTGCCCCGGTCGGAGCCGCTGACCATGACGACAGGTCTCCGGTGTCCGAGGCCAGCGGGCTGAGACTCCCCGCGGAGGGATCGGCGCCGCGCAGCAGGGCGCGAAAGACGTTCACCAGCCCCCGTTGAGCGGATCGAGCCGGTCGCCCATGGTCTCTGGCTGCGCCCCGGCCACCGCCACGTCCATGACCCTTAACCTACTCTCACGTGACGGTAGGGCCTACTGTGTGGATGTTCGCGGCGATGGACCTGAGGGGTTTCGATGAGCAGGCGTTTCGAGGAGCTCGACTGGCGTTCGACCCCCTTGGGCGAGCTCGTTCTGCGCCGGCGCTGGGACGCGACGGTGGCGCGGGAGGTGCTGGAGATCAAGCTCGACGACGAGTTCCTGATGTCGAGCCTGTTCACCGTCGCCGAAACGGAGCTGGCTCGCCGGGTGCTGGCTGAAGCACCCGGCGCGAACGTGGATGTCGTGGTCGGTGGCCTCGGTCTCGGCTACACCGCGCAGGCGGTGCTGGCCGACCCGCGGGTGCGGTCGCTGTCGGTGGTGGAGGCCCTGGGCGTGGTGGCCGAGTGGCACGAGAACGGGTTGATACCGACCGAGCCGGCGTTGACGTCGGATCGGCGGTGCCGGCTCGTGCACGGCGACCTCTTCGCGATGCTCCGGTCGCCGGACGGACTCGACCCGGCCGCGCCTGGGCGGCGGTTCCACGCCATCGCGGTGGACATCGACCACTCTCCGCGTCACGTGCTGCATCCCAGCCATCGGGAGTTCTACGAACCGGCGGGAGCGCAGCGCCTGGCCGGGCACCTCCGTCCCGGTGGCGTCTTCGGCCTGTGGTCGAACGACCCGCCCGACGACGAATTCCTTTCGGCCCTGGACTCGGCATTCGCGCAGGCGCGGGCCGAGGTCGTCACGTTCGCCAACCCGTTGCAGGACAGGCAGGCAACCGCCACCATCTACATCGCGACGGAGCCGCGGCAATCCTGACCCCGGCCCACCCGGCCGCTGTGATGCCCACAGCCCACCGTGAACGTGGGTCGCCTGGACGAGGCGTCCGCCGGCTCAGGCGTCGATCAGGACGGGGATGACGACCGGCCGGCGGTGCAGCGTCTTGCGTGCCCAGGATTCCGTGGCCCGCACGATCCGGCGTTCGAGCTCGTCGGTGGCGGTGACGGCGCGTTCGGCCGCACCGGCGAGGGCCTTCTCCAGAACCGGGGCCAGGGAGTCGAACGCCGACTCGTCGGGTGCGAACCCGCGGGCGATGAAGCCGGGCGTCTCGGCGAGCAAGCCGGTGTCGGGATCGATGAGCGCGATCACGGTCAGCACGCCGTCCTGGGCGAGGGCGCGCCGTTCGGCCAGGGAATCCTCCGTCAGCACGCCGACGGTGTGGCCGTCGACGTAGATTTCGCGCACCGGGACGGTGCCGGTGATCGTGGCGCGCCCGTCGTGCAGATCGACGACTTCGCCATTGCCTGCGATGAGAACACGATCACGCGCGACACCGGTGCTGACCGCCAGATCGGCGTTCGCCTTGAGGTGTCGCGCTTCACCGTGGACCGGCACGACGTTGGACGGCTGGACGATGTTGTAGCAGTAGACCAGTTCGCCGGCGCTGGCGTGCCCGGACACGTGCACCTTGGCGTTGCCTTTGTGCACGACGTTCGCACCGCGTGCGGTCAGTCCGTTGATGATCCGGTAGATGGCGTTCTCGTTGCCGGGGATGAGGGAACTGGCCAGCAGTACGGTGTCCCCGTCACCGACGTCGATGTCGTGACGGCCCGTGGCCATGCGGGCAAGCGCGGCCATCGGCTCGCCCTGCGATCCGGTGCAGACCAGGGTCACCTTGTCGTCCGGCAGGCGATCCAGCGCCCGCGCGTCGACGATCAGACCGTCCGGTGCGGTGAGGTAGCCCAGCTGCAGCGCCAGACCCATGTTGCGGACCATGGACCGGCCGACGAAGGCCACCTTCCGGCCGTGAGCGTGAGCGGCGTCGAGGACCTGCTGGATGCGGTGCACATGGCTGGCGAAACTGGAGACGATCACCCGGCGCGGCGCGGTGCGGAACACGGCCTCGATAGCCGGAGTCAGTTCCCGCTCGGAGGTGGTGAACCCGGGGACGTCGGCGTTGGTGGAGTCCACCAGGAACAAATCGACGCCCTCCTCGCCGAGGCGGGCGAAGCCGCGCAGGTCGGTGATGCGCTCGTCCAGCGGAAACTGGTCCATCTTGAAGTCGCCGGTGTGCAGCACCAGGCCGGCCCGGGTGCGCACAGCGACGGCGAGACCGTCCGGGATGGAGTGGTTGACCGCGAGGAATTCCAGTGCGAAGGGACCGCGGTCGAGCCGTTCTCCTTCCCGGACTTCGATCAAGGTCGGGGTGATGCGGTGCTCGGCGAGCTTGGCGGACAGAAAGCTCAAGGTCAGCCGGGAACCGATGACCGGGACGTCGGGCCGCTCGGCCAGCAGGTACGGCACCGCACCGAGGTGATCTTCGTGCCCGTGCGTGAGCACGATCGCCGTGATGTCGGAGAGCCGGTCACGGAACGCGGTCCAGTCCGGCAGGATCACGTCCACCCCGGGCTGGTGCTCCTCGGGGAAGAGGACCCCGCAGTCGACGACCAGCAGGGCGCCCTGATGCTCGAACACGGTCATGTTCCGGCCGATCTCGCCCAGTCCGCCCAAGGCGACGATGCGTAGTGCATCGTCGGGAAGTGAGGGCGGGCGGGTCATCGCGGACCGGGCTGGAGAGTTCATACTCTCACGTTACGTGAGAGTATGAAACCCGGCTTCGTTGGCTCTGTCAAAAGGGGTCTCAGTCGTCGAGCGGGACATCGGGCACGAAGGCTCACAGGTCGCAGACGTGTCCGAACGTGCGCGAGGGGGCCGGTTCAGCAGTTGCACCACCTCGTCGCGGCGTTCGTGCTCTGTGGCGGCGATGATCTCTTGATGTTGGCCACGCCATGCACAGTACCCTCACGTTAGAGTAGAGTCGCGGAGACGGTCGGCACCTTCGTTTCCACTGCCCCCGACAGTGGCCGCGGTCGCGCTCACCCCTCCCCCCGGCGCGACGTGCCGACCGTCGCCACTGTCACACCCGGTGGCGCCGGTGAACCGTGGTTACGGAACGAGGTTGACGTGAGCGGACACATGCAGATCGGCGAGGTGGCCGAGCGCTGCGGGCTGTCCTTGCGCACGATCCGGCATTACGAGGAGGTCGGGCTCGTCCGGCCGGACACCCGCAGCCGGGGTGGGTTCCGGCTCTACACCGCAGCGGATCTTCGGCGCCTGCGCCTCATCCGGCAGATGAAGGTGCTCGGTTTCCGGCTCGATGAGATGCGTGACCTGCTGTCCTTGCTCATACCGGACGCGACTGATGCTCCGGCGGGGCAGGCCACCGAGGAGGAACGGCTCGATGTGCTGCGGGACTTCAGCCGCACCGCTGACCACCGGTGTGACGAACTGCGCGCCCGCCTGGACGCCGCGCACGACTTCCTGGCGACCCTGCATGAGTGCCGGACGCGCTTGACCGCCGCGACGACGAAGGTCGACGGTTGAGCGGCCCGGGTAGGTTCGCCGGACTGGACGTGCCGGCCATCAGCGTGCTGTGGTACCGCGCAATCACCGGGTTCGCCCTGGACATGCCCGACTGGCTGCGTCAGTTCGCCGCGATCGCAACGGACGCGGTGGTGATCGTGTTCGCGGTCGGCATGCTGGGTGTGTGGTGGCGGACCCGCCGCGGCGACCCGCGAGCACTCGCCGTTGCCGTGCTCGGTCCCGCAGGCGTTGCGGTGGCCTACCTGGTCGGTGAAGCCCTCAACTCCGTGGTGCGCGAGCAGCGACCGTGTGCCGCGCTCATCCAGGCGACGATCGTCGGGTGTCCGCCGCCCGGCGATTGGTCGTTTCCCGGCAATCACTCGGTGGTCGCCGGCGCCGCGGGGGTCGCCGTGGTTCTCGTCTGCCGTGCAGCGGTCTTCTGGGTGGTTCCCGTCGCAGTTCTGGCCGCGTTGTCGCGTGTGGTCGTCGGTGTGCACTACCCGCACGACGTGGCTGCGGGCTTGGCGCTCGGTGGGGTCGTCACGCTCCTGGTCGTCCTGCCGCTTCGGCGGCCCGTGGCTCGGTTGATCGGCCGCCGGTGTTCACGACCGCGCCGGCGAGGATTCGGCACACCGGTAGGACGCGGACCCGAGCCATCGAGTTCGCCCGCGGAGGGCCGCTCCCGGGCCGGTTTCCGATGACCATCCGGCTGCACAGCGCCTGGTTCGACGCCGGCCGCAGTCGCCAGGTACGGCTGCGCTCCCTCAGGCGCACGGTGTCCTATCTCCTGGGCGCGGAGGCTGAGCATCGCCTGTGGCCGGAGAACATCGGTACGGGACGCGTCGCCGTCGTCCGCGACTTCGACCACGACAGCCGCCAGATCCGGAATGCCGTGCGCGCCGGTGCGGACGTCCGCGGCTGGTCACTGCTCGAGCTGCCTGTCATACCGGGCTTCGGGCAGATCCCGGTCGCCGCCGACATTCGGGTGGTGGTCCCCGGACACGAGTCCCTGACGGCAGCCGCTCGGCGATGCGCGGCCTTCTGGCGGTGCGGCGTGCTCGCCCCGGCGACGGCCGGCACGCTGGCCAGCCCGGCGAGCCTGGTTCTGCACCCTGCCCCGGCAGTCGCCCTCTCGTCGTCGCACGACTGGTACGACCACGCGGCCGAGCGCTGGGCCCTGCGTGGCGAACTGGCTTTCCGTTGCGGCACCGGGCAGTGGGAGCGGGCCGAGGACGTCCTGGTGCATCCGCACGATGAGGGAGTACTGATGGGCTGGCGGGGCTGGGATCGGCACTTGGTCCCTGAGCCGGTGACCATCCGGATCGAGCGGGCCGCCGGTGGCACGCTCGACGGCCACGCGCAGACGTTCCCCTCCGGGGAGTACCTGTGCGTGCCCCAGCGGGACCGGTTCCACCAGGTGTTCTGGCCCGGCGTGCAGACGTGAGTCCGCAGCGCGGGAACCGGTGGGGTGACGAATCACCCCACCGGCGAATGCTCCCGTCATGAGCAGACCCGATCCTACTGTACCCTCACGTGAGGGTAGACTTAGGGCTGTCAGTCAGTGGAGCGATCGGGCCGGTACCGGCCGGCAGGAGTTGCGTGTGACGGCAAGCAGTACAACCCAGGTCCAGCGGGTGGAGATTCTCGCCGAAGCCGGGCGTCGCCGGACCTTCGCGGTCATCAGCCATCCCGACGCGGGCAAGTCCACGCTCACCGAGGCGCTGGCGCTGCATGCGCACGTCATCTCCGAGGCGGGTGCGGTGCACGGCAAGGCGGGGCGGCGCGGGGTGACTTCGGACTGGATGGAGATGGAGCGCACGCGCGGAATCTCCATCACGTCCGCCGCCTTGCAGTTCGCCTACGGCGACACGGTGATCAACCTGCTGGACACCCCTGGCCACGCGGACTTCTCCGAGGACACCTACCGGGTCCTGTCCGCGGTGGACTCCGCGGTCATGCTGCTGGACGCAGCCAAGGGGCTGGAGCCGCAGACGCTGAAACTGTTCGACGTCTGCCGTTACCGGGGTATCCCGGTGATCACCTTCATCAACAAGTGGGACCGGCCCGGGCGGGAAGCGCTGGAGCTGTGCGACGAACTGACCCAGCGGATCGGACTGCAGCCGATGCCGTTGACCTGGCCGGTCGGGGTTGCCGGCCACTTGCGTGGCGTACTCGACGTCCCCAGCGGCGACTTCATCCGCTACCAGCACACCGCGGGCGGGGCGACTGTCGCCCCCGAGGAGCGTCTCACCCCCCAGCAGGCCGCCGCCGATCTCGGGGACGAGTGGGCCCAGGCGGTGGAGGAGGCCGAACTGCTGCGGGCGTCCGGCGGCGAGTTCGAGGTGGCCCGGTTCTTCGACGCCACGGCGACCCCGGTGCTGTTCGGCGCGGCGGTCCGCAACTTCGGCGTCCGCCACCTGCTCGACCTGCTGGTCGAACTCGCACCCCGGCCCACCCCGCGTACCGACACCGACGGTGCGACGCGAGCCCTGGATTCCCCGTTCTCGGCGTTCGTGTTCAAGGTGCAGACCGGCATGGACCCGGCGCACCGCGACCAGGTGGCGTTCGCCCGGGTGTGCTCCGGCGTGTTCGAACGGGGGATGGTCGTCACCAACGCCTCCACCGGGAAGCCGTTCGCCACCAAGTACGTCCAGCAGGTGTTCGGGCAGCAACGGTCCACGCTCGACACCGCCTTCCCCGGCGACGTCATCGGCCTGGTGAACGCCACCGCCCTGCGCGTGGGCGACACCCTCTACACCGGCAAGCCGCCGGTGCGGTTTCCCGGGCTGCCCAGTTTCGCGCCCGCGCACTTCGCGGTCGCCCGGCCCGCCGATCTCGGCCGCGCGAAACAGTTCCGCAAGGGTGTCGAACAACTCGGCGCGGAAGGCGTGGTCCAGGTGCTGCGCTCGGACCGGCGCGGGGACGCCGCGCCGGTGCTCGCCGCGGTCGGGCCGATGCAGTTCGAGGTCGCCGCACACCGGATGGCGACCGAGTTCACCTCGCCCATCCGGCTGGAACCGTTGCCGTACCACGCCGTCCGGCGACTCGCCGATCCCGCTCAGCGGTCCATCGTCGACGCCGGGCGCCGCAGCGAGGTTCTCACCCGCCTGGACGGCGCCGAACTGGCTCTGTTCGCCGAAGAGATGGACCTGCGGATCCTGCTGCGCGCCCATCCCGGACTGGTGCTCGAATCCTTGGTCGCCGAGGGCGGCTGAGCGGGTGGCCCCAGGGGCGGCGGGTCAGCGTCGCGGCTGCACACCGGTGGGGTGCTGACGGCGCGCGGCCGTGATGTGCGTGCGCAGCAGCGATGCGAACTCCTCGGCGATGACCAGTTTCGCGCGCAGGTCCTCGCACGCCTTCGTGGCGGTTTCGCTGAACTCCGCCAGCCGCGCGGCCGGGTCGGCGATCTCCGGGCCGTCCGGCGTCGGGTCGAGGATGGCCAGCAGGTCGCGCATCTCCTCCAGCTGGAACCCCAGTGGCTTCATCCGCTTGATCAGCTGCAACCGGTCGATGTCGGGCTCGGTGTAGAGCCGGAACCCGCCCTGGCTGCGGGCGCTGGGCACGACCAGCCCGACTTCCTCGTAGTAGCGGATCGTGCGCAGGGACAGCCCGGTGCGCTCGGCCACCTCACCGATCTGCATCTGCTCGCCCACGCCCGGGTCCTTCCTGCAGGCTCGTCACGCCAACGCACCGTCCACCCGGCGCTGACGCCGCCAACGATACCCTCACGTGACAGTATCGACGTCGCTGACGATCGTCCGGATGGCGCGACGCGGCGGCGAGACCTCCATCACGACCCCCGCGCCACTACCTCCTGGTCGCGATAAACTGATCACAGTACTGGGCTCGCATCGACCCTGTGCGCGATCTTGTCCTTCGGACGCCCCGCTCGCCGGGTGTGCAGTCGCCGTCCACTCAGGCGGATCGATCGCCTGGCCCGTCCCGCGACATACATGCTCACCTGACCGAGATTCGCGCCTCCGTGGCGGGGCGCATCGCGGCTCGGGCACGCCGACCCGCCCAGCCGCCGTGCCCCGACACACGGAAAGGATTTTCGACCTTGTCTTCCGGCGCAACTGCCCCGAGACCACCCCTGGCTTCCGGCGCAACGGGACGTGCGCACCTGCCACGGGTGATCGCGGCGGCGTCGGTTGCACTGGCGCTCACCGCTCCCGGGCAAACCGCGGCGGTGTCGGTGTTCGTCGATCCGATCATCCACGACCTCGGTGTGTCCCGCTCCGCGGTGTCGACCGCGTACCTGATCGGGTCGCTGTCCGGGGCGTTCGTCATGCCCTTCCTCGGCCGCCTGATCGACCGCTTCGGCCCCAGCCGCATCATGGCCGGCATCGCGCTGTGTTTCGGTGCCATTCTCATCGCGTCGACCGCGGCGAGCGAGATCACCGGGCTGACCGCCGCGTTCATCGGCATCCGGGTCGGCGGTCAGGGCGCTCTGAACCTGGTCGCCACCACCACCGTCGCGATCTACGTCCACCGCCGCCGCGGCTTCGCCATCGGCGTCGCCTCGGCGATCGGTACCGCCGGGATCTCGCTCACGCCGATGCTGCTGGAACGGCTGGTCTCGGACTGGGGCTGGCGCCACGTCTGGATCGCCGAAGGCGTGGCGGTGTGGTTGCTCGTCGTTCCCGCCGCGCTCCTGTTGCTGCCGCGCCGGCCACCCGCGCGCACGCCCGATGATGAAGCTGAAACCGCGCCCGGCAGCTCCCTGCCGCCGGTGGACTGGACACTCGCACAGGCGATGCGCACCGGGATGTTCTGGGTCGTCACCGCCGGTGTCGGGACCTGCGCGCTGGTCGCCACCGGGCTGAACTTCCACCAGCAGTCCCTGCTCGGCGAACGCGGCCTCACCGCCACCGAAGCCGCCGCGACCTTCCTGCCTCAGACCATCGCCGGCCTCATCGCCACCTTCGGTCTGGGCTGGCTCGCCGACCGCTTCTCCGACCGCCTTCTGATCATCACCACGATGGCCACTCTCGCGTTGGCCACCGCCGGTGCCGGCTGGCTCACGCCGGGATTCACCGCCGTGCTCTACGGCCTGGCACTGGGCGCCTGCGGCAACGGCATCCGCACCCTGGAAGCGGTCGCCTTCCCCCGCTGCTTCGGACTGCGCCACCTCGGGGCGATCCGCGGAGTCGTGCACTCGGTCACCGTCGGCGCCTCCGCCTTCGGGCCCCTGCTCCTCGCGCTCGGCCGCGACCACGCCACCACCTACCGGCCCATCCTGCTCGTCATGACCGCGCTTCCACTGGCCGTCACCGTGGCCGGCGCCATGGTGCGCACGCCGCCACCGGCGCCCCCGTCACGCGAGGCCTGACCCGAGGCTTTCACCCTCAGTTCTGGGCGACGGCGGTGTTCTGGATGGCGCAGATCCACCATTGTTCATCCTTTTTGGACAAGACCCAGGTTCCGACGTTCGTGCGCGCGCCGTGCTCGGTGGTCACCGGCTGCCGGACGAACGCGATCGCAACGCCCGGCGCGGGGAAGGTGATGCGGTCGATCTCGTACCACGTGCGGATGCCCTCGGCGTGGTGGTACAGCCGTTCCTTGTGGTAGGCGTGGATGTCTTCCCAGCTGGTGAAGCATACACCGTTGACTGCGGTGAAGACGATGTCCGCGGTGAACCGGGCCCGAACTTCACGGCGTCGTGCTCTGCGAACGCGGCCATCAATTCGGCCGAGATTTCCGTGATCGCGGAGACGTCCTGCTCATCGCCGGGATTTTCCTGGGCAAGTGGGGGAGTCGTTCTCGTTGTCCTTCCGTTGATCGCATGCGGTCACGGCACTGCTAAGACCTATACCTTTGCCGAACTCGAGTCGTTCGCCGGCACCCTCGTCGCCAGCAAGAGCAGCAACACGAGGCCGGCCAGGCACGCCGCGGCGAGGAACCCGGTGGTGATCGTGGTCGCGCCGATCAACGGCCCCAACAACAGCGGCGAGAGGAACTGGCCGGCGAACGAACCCGTCGCCGACAGCGCGACCGTCTGTCCCCTCAGCTCCGGCGGTGCCGCCTCCCCGACGAGCACGGTCAGCGCGGGAAACGCCAGCCCGTTGCCCAGTCCGAACAGCACGGGCGCCACTGCGATCACAGCCGGGGCATCCGTGACCCCGAGGATGACGAACGTGCCCACCCACAACGCCGCCGACACCCGCAACAGGACGTCATAACCCAGCCGGGCACGGGTGCGCGCGTACACCAGCCCGACCACGCTCATCGCAGCGGACGAACCGACGGTGAACATCGACACCAGGAATGGCTCGGTGACGCCGACCTGCGCCAGGCGCTGCGGCAGGAACACCGCCAGTGCATACATCAGCAGGGCGGTTGTGACCATGAGCGCGTACAACCCGAGCAACGCCGGGCGAGCGCGTAGCAGCGCGAGCATCCCGCCATGCGGCCCGCGTTCGGCGGGCTTCGGGTGGGAGTTCGGCAGTGCCACCATGGTCGCGAGGCCCAGCGGAATGCCGACCAGGTAGACCGCGAACGCGGCGTGCCAGGAGATGCCGCCGACCGCGCCGGCCAGCAACGGCCAGGCCAGCCCGCCCAGACTGGTGGTGGCGGAGCGCCAGCCCATCACCCGATCCCGCAGGGCGCCGCGGTAAAGCCCCAGCAGCGCGACCGTGGTGCCGCTGAACACCGTCGCCGCACCAACCCCGAACACCAGGCGGCTCGCGATCAACACGGGATAGGAGGTGATGAACAGCCCCGCGCCTCCGGCGAGCCCGTAGAGAACCAACCCGCCGGCCAGGACCGGGCGCACGCCGAGACGGTCGATCAGCCAGCCCACCAGCGGGCTGGAGACCGCGATCGCCAAACCGTGCGCCGTGATGATCAGGCCCGCGGCCGTACCGCTCACGCCGAGGTCGCTGCGGATCACCTCCAGCACCGGCACGATCGTCGACCCGGCCATCACCCCCAACGTCGACCCGAAGAGCAACACCACCAGCGCTGCTGGGTTCCGTACGGCCGGCGCGGGCGTCGTCATCAGCTCACCTCCCCGACAAAAGCAACTCAGTTGCAGAGTAGACCGAGTTGCATAAAAGAACCAGTAGGGTTTGCGCCTCAGGTGTGCTCAGCTAGGCTGACCAGCGATGACCACACAGAACGACCGCACCTTGCCGCTGCGCGAGCGCAAGAAGTTGCGCACCCGGAAGACACTGGCCGAGACCGCGCTGCGGCTGTTCCTGGACAACGGCTTCGACGCGGTCACCGTGGACGACCTGGTCGCGCAGGCGGAAGTTTCCAAGCGCACCTTCTACGCCAACTACACGTCCAAGGAGGACGTCGCGCTCGCCGCCGAACTCGACCTCTGGAAGGTCTACGTCGAGGAAGTCCGGACCCGCGACCTTCAGGGGCCGGTCCTCGCCGCGCTCCGCGAAGCACTCACCGCCGTCCTGGCTGACCTCGGCGATGACTGGGCCCGGTGGTTCCTGCCCACCCGTGGGCTCGCGGCCCGGACACCCGCGCTGCGCGATCACAGCGTCCTGCTGTCCATGCAGACCCAGGAAACTCTCGTCGACGTCCTCGAAGCCAAACTCGGCATCGACAGCCGCGACGACGTCCGGCTCCGGCTCCTCGGCGAATTCGCCCTTAGCGCCTGGCGGTGCGGCGCCAAGAACTGGATCCGCGGCCTCCGCGGCGAACGCAACCCCCGTGGTGGTGATATCGGCACCCTCATCGACCGCGTCGACGAAGCCTTCAACGCCATCCCCGACAGCCTTACCCTCACGGCCTCCTGAGCGCGACTCAACCCGCCACCCGCACGCGCTTGCTGCCGTTCCGGTCGCCCCCCGGGCCACCCTGGTGCGGGGCATCGACACTGGCGCGAGTTTGAAATTGTGGCTCTACTCGCACTCCGCCGGGGGAGTGGGCCTGTTGTCCGGGTCTATCCCGTGATCGGTGTTTCTGGCGGTTCGGTTAGTAGGTTTCGGCGGCCGGCCAGCGGTCACCGAAGGTGATGGCGAAGGCGTTGAGTACGGGTTTCCAGCGCATCGTCCATCGGGCGCG
>NZ_PQHY01000095.1:0-23249 GCF_003385175.1 Amycolatopsis ruanii | reverse complement strand
GGTCGGCGCGTCTCCGCTGTCAGGGCTGCCGCGCGAGGATCCGGGTCATCGCCTGGCGCAGCTCGGCGTCGGGCTGTCGCGGCAGCTCCCGCGCGCGCCAGGCCACGAAACCGTCCGGCCGGACGAGCGACGCTCCCGTCGCCGTGACGCCGTACGCACCGGGAAAGCGGTTCTCGGCATCGGTGTACTCGGCGCCGATCCGGTGGGCGGCGAGATCGACGTCGAGCGCGGCGGCGACTGCCTTGGCAGCATCGGTCCACGCCGCACCGTCGGCACCGGCCAGCAGGGTGAAGCCGCCCGCGCACAGATCCACAGTGGACACGCGCCGGCCGGCCCTGGTCAGCCACAGGTGCGGCGCGCGCAGCCCCGGACGCCCACCGGCCGTGCGCGGGTCCTCGACCCGGTCCGCCGGCGAGGGGGTGTCGGCCAGCACGGCCGGCGAGTCGTACCGGTAGCCGAAGATCATGGCCATGTCGTCGACCCGCGTCGCCTCCTCCCCGGAGCCTTCCCGGCGGTCCTGCAGCAACTGCATCGCGGTTTCCATCGTGACCTGGGCGACCGGGCGCCGCTCGGCCTCGTAGGTGTCCAGCAACCCGGCGCCCGCCTGACCGCGCACCACTGCGGCGAGCTTCCACGCCAGGTTGTGCGCGTCCGCGATCCCGGTGTTCGCGCCGTAGGACCCGGACGGCGGCACGACGTGGGCCGCGTCGCCCGCGAAGAACACCCGCCCGGACCGGTACCGCTGGGCCACCCAGGCACCGATCCGCGTCGTCGTCACCTTCTGGGTCCACTCGGGAACCGGGGAGACCAGCTCGACCTCCAGGTCGGGGAGGCCGACGGCGAGCCGCGCGTACTCGGCGCACCTCTCCTCGGTGAAGTCCTCCGGCGTCTCGCCCTGCTCGGGCTGGTACGGGATCGCCAGCGCCCACCTGCCGTCCTCGTTCAGCGGGCTCAACGTCGCCCCCGGCCGAGGCTGGTCCAGATAGGCGAGCAGGAACCGGCGCTCGCGGCTCGCGGCGCTGAGATCGGCGTCGAAGATGAAGTTGACGACGTTGATGAAGACACCGGGGCCGTCCGCACCGACGCCGAGCCGGTTCCGGATGTGCGCACGGTTGCCGTCCGCCGCGATCAGGTAGCGGGCCCGGATCCGCTGCTCGTCCCCGCCGGCCACGTCCCGGACCACCGCGGTGACACCGTCGCCCTCTTCGGTGAACGACACCAGCTCGGTGCCGAAGCGCACGTCGGCCCCGCTGCTGTCGGCGGCCACGCGGATGACGCGCTCCAGCTCGTCCTGGTCGATCATCGCCCAGTCGGTCGGGCTCAGCCCCTCCGGCGGCCGGACCTGGGCGAGCAGGTCGGCGCGGAAGCGCTCCGGGCCGGTCAGCGTCTCCGCGCCGATCATCTCCGGGTAGTCGACCAGGAACGAGAGGTGCTCGCGGATGGTGCCCTCCAGACCGAGCGACCGGTAGATCTCCATCGATCGCGGGCTGAAGGCCCGGGCCTGGGGCAGGATCGCCGTCGACGGATGCCGTTCGACGAGGATCGGGCGGACACCCGCCCGCGCGAGGAAGACCGCCGCGGAGAGGCCGGTGATACCGCCTCCCACGATCAGCACGGGGGTCTCGTACTCCGTCGGTCCAGTCATCGAGGTGCCGCTCCTGTTCGTTGTCCAGTGTTCCACCCCATAATCAAACGATCGCATCACTGTGTCAACCATTTGAATGATTGAGTCCACCTGATGACTAGTCGAGAGGTCGTCGAGCAGGCGTCGAGCCGCGGTCGCGACGATGCCCGGGACCGCGCACCGCGCTTCGAGGAAGTGGTTGTGATGACCGAGTCCACCCCGTGCCCGATGCCGCTGGGCCGGAAGACCCCGCTGGACCCGCCGCCGGAGTACACCCGTCTCCGCGCGGAGTCCCCGGTCTGCCCGCTGGCGCTGCCCGACGGCAACACGGGGTGGCTGATCAGCGGTTTCGACGAGGTGACCGCCGCGCTCGTGCACCCCGCGGTGAGCGCTCAGCGCAAGTTCCAGACCAACGTGTCCGCGGTGACGCTGACCGCCGGGGAGTGGGAGGCATCCGGGTTCGGCACGTCGTTCATCGGCATGGACCCGCCCGAGCACACCCGCTACCGCCGCCTGCTCACCGGCCTCGCGGCTGAACCTCGGGTCGGCGAGCACCTGCCGGACCTCGGCGTGGGTGGTCACCAGCCAGACCGCGTGCCCGTTGGCGAGCCCGACCCTGGCGACCGGCGCTCGGCTCGCAGGGCGGCGTACTCCTCCGGCGGCCGTAGCGGGTGCTCGCCGGGGAACGGGAATCTCGGCAGTGCCTCGTGCGTCGGCAACACAGTCCCCTCGCTCTCGCCGGTGCTCCTGGTGTGTGCCAGGTTGGCTGGGTGGGCTCGAAACGGCCTAGAGCGCCAGATCGACGTCGTAGTCGCGGAGCCAGAGGTCGAGCTGGAGCACGAGCTCGATGTTCATCCGGCTGTGCCAGCCGAAGGCGATCTCGGAGGTGTCGGTGATCGCGCGCCGGGCAGCGCCGGCGTCGACCAGGGACAGCACGGGCGAGTCGGCGGCGAGCAGCCCGGACAGCTCGCGTTGCAGGGCCCGGGTGTAGGCGGGGTCCTGGGTGACCGGCCACGGGCTCTTCGCCCGCTGCAGGACCCGCTCGGGCAGACGCCCGGCCAGCGCGGCCCGCAGCAGGCTCTTCTCGCGGCCGTCGAAGGTCTTCATCGCCCACGGGACGTTGTAGAGGTACTGGACCAGGCGGTGGTCGCAGAACGGCACCCGCACCTCGAGCCCCGAGTCCATGCTGAGCCGGTCGTCCCGGTCGAGCAGCATCGGCAGCCACCGCGTCACCTGCAGGTAGCACAGCTCGCGCATCCGGTGGTCGAGCGCGCTCTCCCCGTCCGGGTGCGGCGCCTCCGCGCAGGCCTGCCGGTAGCTGTCGGCGTAGTGGCCGGCCATGTCGACCTTGTCGAGCAGGCCGGCGTCCAGCAGGCCGCGTCCCATCCCGGCGGGACGGCACGCCTCGTGCAGCTGCTCCATCGCCACCCACGGGAACGTCGGCGCCTGCGCGTACTCGTCCAGGTGCAGCCAGATGTAGCCACCGAACGTCTCGTCCGCGCCCTCACCGATGAGCGCCACCGTGTTGTGCTGCCGGATGCGCCGGAAGGTGCGGTGCAAGGACACGTCCATGTCCCCGTAGCTGGTGGCCATGTCCTGCGCGCGCACGGCGGCCAGCCGGGTCGCCGGGTCGGTGAGGTCGGCGGTGTTCAGGAGGATGTCCACGTGGTCGGATCCGACGCGCCGCACGACCTCGGCCGCGTACGGTGCGTCCGGTGCGCTGCGGGTGTCGTCCGCGCGGAAGTTGTCGTGGTAGCCCTCGAAACCCGTGGTGACCGTGCGCACCCGGCGGCCGCCCTGCTCGTCCAGGATGGCGGCGGCGACCGCGGTGAGCGCGCTGGAATCGAGCCCGCCGGACAGGGCGGTGCACAGGGGCACATCGGACACCAGTTCGCGGAGGACGATGTCGTCGAGCAGCGTCCGCACCGTGTCGATCGTGGTCCCCAGGTCGTCGGTGTGCGGCTCGGCCCGCAGCTCCCAGTACCGCTGCTCGCGAAGACCGCGACGGCTCACGACCAGGCTGTGGCCCGGTTTCAGCTCGCGCAGGTCGCGGAAGACCGACCGGCCCGGGGTCTTGGCGGTGGACAGCAGCTCACGCAGCCCCTCGCGATCGACCACCGGCCGGATCAGCGGGTTGGCCAGCAGCGCCTTGGGTTCGGATCCGAACAGCACGCCCGAGGGCAGGGGCGCGTAGAACAACGGCTTGATCCCGAGGCGGTCGCGGGCCAGGAACAGCTCCTCGCGCCGCGGATCCCAGACGGCGATGGCGAACATGCCCTCCAGGCGCCGCACGCAGTCCGCGCCCCATTCCCGGTACGCGCGCAACACGACCTCGGTGTCGCTGTCGGTGCGGAACTCGTGCCCGGCGCGGCGCAGTTCGTCGCGCAGTGCCCTGAAGTTGTAGACCTCGCCGCCGTAGGTGAGCACCGCGGAGGTGCGGCCGCCCTCCTCCGCCACCATCGGCTGCGCGCCGCCGGCGAGGTCGATCACGGCGAGCCGGGTGTGGCCGAGTGCGACGTGGCGGTCGAGCCAGAACCCCTCGGCGTCCGGGCCCCGGTTGCGCAACGCCCGCGTCATCGACTCGACCGTGGGGCGTGCGCTGGTCAGGTCCCGGGCGAAGTCCACCCAACCGGTGATGCCGCACATACGGCCTCCAGCGTGTCGCGGAAAGTCGGTCCACCGCATCGTCGGCAGCGGGCCTCGACGGGGACTCGACAGCTCCTCGACGCGCGGGAGCGGGGTGCGCCTACGCCGGGTCCAGCCCGATCAGCCGGGACACCAGTGCGAGCTGGTCGGCGTAGTGGTGGACGAACTCCGGTGACCGGGGGTCGACCCCGCACAGCCCCTCGACGACGTGCGGCAGCGTCGTGGTCGCCATCGCCGCGGCCATCAGCATGATCGTGAGGCAGGCCGGGTCGACCTCGGCGGGCAAGGCGCCGTTCTCCTGCAACGCGGCGATCTCGTCGACGCTGTGCTGCATCCTGGCCGAGCGCGGGGCGTGGTCGGGGTCGCTGTCGGGGCCGTCGTACTCCAGGCCGCTCCACGCCAGCAACCGCACCTCGTCCGGGTTGCTCAGCGCCTCCAGCACGTACCGGCGCAGCTGCTCGGGCAGCGGGGTGCCGGACGGCACCAGCTCGGCCTCCCGCTGCTGCCACCGCTCCGACATGGCCCGGTAGAGCCCTTCCTTGCCGTCGAAGTAGTACGAGATCAGCTGCTGGTTCACCCCGGCCCGGGCCGCGATCGCGCCGATCCGGGCGCCGGCGTACCCGTTCGCGGCGAACTCGGCCGCCGCCGCGTCCAGGATCAGCTTGCGGGTGCGTGCCGGATCGCGCTGCCGCTCCTGGGGGCTCGGTGATCGGCGGGGCTTCGGCTTCGGCGCAGACACGCCCGCGATCATACCTCCCGGCAGCACATTCAACCGGACGTCTAAGTGAATCAAGCAACTGGTTGACACCGCGCGGCGGCCGCGCTGACGATGAGTCTCGTGGAGAGACATCCGCTCAGGTGGTGGGGACTGGCCGTCACGGTGCTGGCCGTGCTCGTGGACATGGTGGACAACCAGATCGTCACGGTCGCGCTGCCGGCCATCCAGCGGCGGCTGGGCGCGGGCGCGCTGCAGTGGATCTCCGCCGGCTACGCGCTGGGATTCGCGCTCACGCTGATCACCGGCGGCCGGCTGGGTGACCGGTACGGCCGCAAGCGCCTGTTCCTGGTGGGGATGACCGTGTTCATCCTCGCCTCGACCGGCGCCGGCCTCGCCCCCGGTGCCGGGATCCGGACGGGCGCCGGGTTCGCCGCGGCCGCCGTGACCGCCATGGCCGTCGCGATCGGCGTGCTGGTGCTCGCGCTGCTGCTGACCGCCGCCCTGCCGCGTCCCCGGCGTGGAGCCCGTTTCGAGCCGCGCTCCACCGCGCGCGGCGAGCATGGTCGCCGTCCTTCGTCCCGGCCGTAGGAGGCCCGACCGTGCACCGGACACTGATCGTCGCCAAACTGAGGAATCCCGACACGCGCCCCATCGCGGAGACCTTCGCCGAGTCCGACGCGACCGAGCTGCCGCACCTGGTCGGCGTGACCCGGCGGACCCTGTTCAGCTTCCACGACCTCTACTTCCACCTGGTCGAGGCCGGGCAGGACATCTCGCCGAACCTGTACCGGGCCCGCAGCCACCCGCTCTACCAGGGCGCGCTCGATGATCCGGCGCAGGGCCGGCGGGCGGGACGAGCCCGGCGGCGGATCGAAGCCGGCGGCATACCCCGCGAGGGTCGCGTAACCGTCCGCGCCGCGTTCCTCGGCGGCGGCAGCGCTCTCGACGATGAGCATCGCTCCCCCCTCCCCCGGAAGGTAGCCGGATGCGTCGACGTCGAACGGCAGGTACGCCCGCGCAACATCATCCACAGTGGACAATCGTCCGCCGGCGAGCTGCGCGACCAGGCCGTACGGGCACAGCGAGGCGTCGGTGCCGCCGGTGACCACCAGGCGGGAGCCACGCCGCACCAGCCGCCGGGCCTGCCCGAGCGCGTCCAGGCCGCCCGCCTGCTCACCGCAGAACACACCGCACGGTCCGCGCATCCCGTGGCGGATCGACACCTGACCGGTGGTGGCCGCGTAGAACCACGCGATCGACTGGTACGCGCCGACCCACGAGGGACCCTTCTGGTACAGCCGCTCCATCTCGTGCTGACCGAACTCGGTGCCGCCGGACGAACTCGCGGTGACCACCGCCATCTCGTACTCCGGCAGATCGGCCGGGTTCACCGCGCCGTCGTCGAGCGCCGCCTCCACCGCCGCCAGTCCCAGATGGGTCCAGTGGTCGGTCTGCGGGATCAGCCTGCCGGGCAACCGCTCCGCGGCGACGAAGCCGGGCACCTGACCGGCCACCCGGACCGGGTACCCGGACGCGTCGAACCGGCTGATGCGGCTGATGCCCGACTTGCCTGCGAGCACCGCCTGCCAGTGCGGTTCGACGCCGATCCCGGTCGGCGCCACGACGCCGATGCCGGTCACCACCGGGGTGGCGGTGGCGGTTGTTCCGTTCATGCCGGCCCTTCCTGCCCTTGTCTGTCCGAAGTGGACGCGATCTCGCCGCGGCCCGCGGTCAGCCCGGCGACCAACGCGCGGCGACCCGCGACGAAGGCGAGCCCGCACGCGATCGCCACGACACCGAGTCCGAGGAAGTAGAGCCATTCCGGGATCACCGCGGCGAGCCGCACCAGGGCACTGCCCAGGCCCCCGCCGAGCCCGGCGAACAACCACAACATGCCGAGCGTGCGCCCGAGGAAGCCGGGCGGGAGCACATCGGCGGCGGCCGAGATGGTCACCGCGGCGATGATGATCTCGCCGCACGCGTGGGTGAAGTAGACGACGACCAGCCACAGCGGTGACACCCGGGTGCCCGGTTCGGTGAGTGCCATCGCGACCGCCATCACCAGGAACCCGGCTCCCACCAGCAGGAGCCCGGTGGCGAGCTTGACCGCGACGTGGTGACGGCCACCGAGCGCGGGCAACGCGACGGCGAGCACCGGCGCCAGCAGCAGCATCAGCAACGGTGTGGCGGCCTGCATCCAGCTCGCCGGGATCTCCACCCCGAGCACGTTCCGGTCCACGTGGTCCCGCGCGAACAGGTTCAGCAGGGACGCGGCGTGCGCGACGATCATCCAGAACAGCGTGGCGCCGAGGTACACGGCGAGGAACGCCCGCAGCCTGCGCCGGTCGTCGCCGTCGAGCGCCCGGTTCCGGTACAGCAGCACGTAGCCGACGATCGGCACGATCACGCTGAGCACACCGACCAGCGCGATGGCCTGCCCGGCGCCGAGCAGGCCGGCCAGCCCCAGCACGATCAGCGCCACCACGAGCACGACACCCGCGATGCCGTACCGCCGAACGACGTGCCGGCGCTCGTCCGGTGTCAGCGGGCGTCCGGGGCGCCGCCCGACGTCGCCGAAGGACCCGGCACTCGCGGTGAGCTGGACCGCGGTGACCAGCAGGACGAACGCCGCGACCGCGAACCCGAGGCTCCAGCTGACCCGCTCGCCCAGGTACCCGACCACGACGGGGGCCAGCAGCGCGGAGACCTGAGTCGCCAGGTACATCAGGGAGATGCCCCGTTCGCGGCCCGCGCTGCCGCCGAACATCAGGTTGATCATCGCCTGGTGGTTCGGCTTGTACACCGCCCCGCCGAGTCCGACCAGCGGCAGGCCGATCACGGCACCCCACCCCGCGGGCACGGCCAGGCACAGGTAGCCCACCACGTTGACCACGCAACCGGCGATGAGCGCTCGCCGGTTGCCCAGAACCCGGTCGCCGAGCCAGCCTCCCGCGAGGGAGAGCATGAACATGAAACCGATCCAGGCGCCGAACAGCGATGCGGCGTCGGCGGTACCCAGACCGAGACCGCCCTCGGCCTCCGGCGCGGAGGCGTACAGCACGAGCGTGGCCTGCAACCCGTAGAACCCGAAGCGCTCCAACGCATCACTGGTGAACAGCGTCCGGTACCAGCGGGGCATCCGGTGCAGCGAGACGGTGCCCGCCGCGCTCATCGCGGCGCACCCGGCGACGAAAGCCCGCAGGCGCGCGCGAGCACGCCGGTGAGCACGCCGCGCCGGTCCGGCACCGGTCCCGGCGCACGCCAGGCCACGAACGCGTCCGGACGCACCAGCACGGCACCCCGGTCGGTGACGCCGTAGGCGTGCGCCCAGTCCCGTCCGGCGCCGGTGAGGTCACCGCCGTCGCCGATCAGGTAGGTCCGAAGTGGAACGGACAGGGCCGTGGCCGCGTCCCGTGCGGCCCGCGCCCACTCCGCACCGCCGGTGCCCGTCAGGAGGACGAAGTCGTCCCAGAACAGGTCCGCGGCCGCGACGCGCTCGTCGTCCCGGTGGAACCAGACGTGCGGAGCGCGCGTGCCGGGTTGCCCGGTCAGCTCGAGTTTCGGGGTGAGCACGGGCGCGGCAGCGTCGCCGCCGGTGATGACGCCGGACTTGTACCGGTACCCGAGGGTGATGATGATGTCGTCCACCATCGCCGCCCGCGTCTTCTCGTCGGCGTGGCCGTGCCGGATCCGGTTGCGCACCATCGCCTGCTCCGCCATCGCCTCGCCGACCAGGCGCCGCTCGGCGTCGTAGCTGTCCAGCAGGGCCTCGCCAGCCCAGCCGCGCAGCACCGCGGCGAGCTTCCACGCGAGGTTGTGCGAGTCGTGGATCCCCGTGTTGGCCCCGAATCCGCCGGCGGGCGGGTGCAGGTGGGCGGCGTCCCCGGCGAGGAACACCCGGCCGCGCCGGAAGGTCTCGGCGACCAGTTGCGCGCCGTGCCACGGCACCTTGGCCACGATCTCGACCTTCATGTCGGCCTTGCCCGCGGCCGTCCGGACGATGCCGGCACACCGCTCGTCGGTGTAGTCCTCCGGCGTCTCCCCACGCTCCGGGTAGTACAGCGGCGCGGCCAGCCAGGGGTCGACGCCGTGCAGGCGGGACAGACCCATCAGCGTCCCGGGCGCGGCGGTGGCGTAGCACAGGATGAACTTGCGCCCCTTGAGCAGCTCCTCCAGTTCAGGGGCGCGGAAGTAGATGCTGAGCGCGTTGAAGACGGTTCCCCGGCCGGAACGGCGCAACCCGAGCACTTCGCGGGTCCGGCTGCTCGCCCCGTCGGCACCGATCAGGTAGTCGGCGAGCACGGTGGTCTGCTCACCGGTCCGCGTGTCCTGCACCACCGCGGTCACACCGTCGTCGTCCTGGCCGAACGACAGCAGGCGCGTGCGGAACCGGACGTCGGCGCCCGCGTCCCGGGCCAGTTCGACGAGCACCCGCTCGTACCGGTCCTGGCCGCAGCCCATCACCCGCTCCGGGCTGATGTCCGGCCCGTCCAGCGAAGGCTTTTCGAGAACCACGGCGTCGTCGATCTCGGCGAAGGTCCGCACCTGCAGGATGCCGCCCTCGAAGTAGGCGTGCGAGTCGCCCACCTCGAGCGACCTGATCGCGTCGCTCACCCCGGCGGCGCGGAAGAACTCCATGGTGCGGGCCTGAAGTCCGGGCGCCCGCGGCAGCTGGGAGGTCGCTTCCCGTTTCTCGACCAGCATCGTCGGCACACCGTGACGGCCGAGGAACAGCGCGCTGGACAACCCCACCGGCCCGCCGCCGACGATCAGCACGGGAACTCTCACGTGGTTCATGTAGGTCTTCCTCAGTTTCGGCCAAGAGACGACCTCAACTGAGTAGTGCGCGCCACTCGAAGTTCCCTGGCGTCCCGGGCAGGAAGAACCGCGACGTGCACGAACCAGGGGGCGCTGCCGACGGGCCGGCGTGGAAGAAGGGGGTGCGCGATACTGGGATCGAACCAGTGACCCCTACCGTGTCAAGGTAGTGCTCTCCCGCTGAGCTAATCGCGCGGAATGGACCCGGGTGGGTCTCGAGAGCGGACGACGGGATTCGAACCCGCGACCCTCACCTTGGCAAGGTGATGCGCTACCAGCTGCGCTACGTCCGCCTGCGCCGGGGATCCGGCGCGCTGGAGAAGACAATAACGGATCGCGAAAACGCGCTCGCAAGCACCCGGGGTGACCGGCCGGCACGGCCAGTCACCCCGGCCGTCAGCGGGCGGTGGCCTCCTCGGCGGCGCGCTCCGCCGCCTTTTCCGCTCGCCACTCCTCGTCCGTCTTGCCGCGGCGCCAGTAGCCCGAGATGGACAGCAGGTCCTTGCGCACACCACGCTCGCCGAGCAGGTACCGGCGCAGCTCCTTCACGAAACCGGCCTCGCCGTGGACGAAGGCCTGCACCGTGCCCGGGAGGAACTCCAGGGCACGCACCGCGGCCACCAGGTCGTCGCCCGCGGAGCGGTGCAGCCACCGGATCTGCGCGTCGCCCTTGGTGGCGAGCGGCTGTTCCTCCGAGGGGTCCGCCACCTCGATGAACACCTTCACCGGCACGCCCGCCGGCATCATCTCCAGCGCCACCGCGATCGCCGGCAGGGCGCTCTCGTCGCCGGCCAGCAGGTGCCAGTCCGCCTCCTCGCCGGGCGCGTAGGCCCCGCCCGGACCGAGCAGCAGCAGCTCGTCCGCCGCCGCCGCGGCCGCCGCCCACGGGCCGCCGAGCCCCTGGTCGCCGTGGTGCACGAAGTCCAGCGCCAGCTCCCCAGCGCGCGGGTCGTAGTAGCGCACGGTGTAGGTCCGCATCACCGGCCACTGCTCACGCGGCATCTCGGCGCGGATGACACCCATGTCGAACGGCTCCGGGTACTCCACACCCTCCTGCAGGAACAGCATCTTCACATACGCGTCGGCGAACTCGTTCGGCTGAAAACCGGCCAACCCGGGCCCACCGGCGACGATGCGGATCATGTGCGGTGTCAGCCGCTGGGTGCGCAGCACCCGCAACCGGACCGCCGGCCGGGACTTGCCTGCCATACGCCGCTCCTCACTCCGTCCACCACGTGTGCGGTTAGGCTACCCTAATCCGGCGGGAGTAACCGGCGATCTCGCGGCGCAGCCGCTCGGTGGGCCGACACCCTGCTCCGCGCGCCGGGTATCCAGGAACTCGCTCCGGTAATCACCGCATCCTCGCGCGCACCGGCCCCGTGTCCGGAGTGGACGGTCCTGCGGGATCCGGTTCAGCTGCCCACCGCGGACGTGGAGATCGCCTCCATCACCGCCTCCGCGCCCAGCTCCGTGCTCACCGTGAGCACCGTGCCGCCGTTGAGGAGCCGCCGCACCGTCTTGCCCGGCGGCAGCGGCGTCAACGCCTTGGTCGTGATGGGCACGGGCGCCCCGGCACTGGTCACTGTGATCTCGTAGCACCGCCCGTCCGTGCGCGCCGGCGTCTTCAGCGGCACCTCGGCCGGGCACAGCGTCAGGTACTCGGCCTCCGCGCCGCCGCTCCACTGCCGCACCGTCAGCCCCGCCGGCGCTCGCAGCGTGCGCAGCATCGAATGCACCGGCGTCGGCACGAGCCGGACCGACTTCACGATCTCCAGCAGTCCCGCTTCCGGAAACTGCCTGCTCCCCGTCACGACCGTGACCACCTTGCCGGGCTCGATCCGGAGCTGCGCCCGCGCCGCCCCACCGCTCAGGTACGTCACGGTGCCCGTCCCGGCGACGTCCGGTCCGGCCTCGGAGACGCTGATCTCCATGGTCGTGCCGTAGTACCCCTCGTAGCGACCGCTCGCCGAGCCGCCGGCGACGGTCCAGCTGCTCAGTTCGAGGCTGGGCGGCAGGTTGTCCACCGTGAAGGGCAACGCCGGCGCCGGCACCGGAAGGTCGGCCGCCCCGGCGGCGGCCTCGATCGACTCCGGCTCGCCGGAGGGGCGCAACAGGCTCATCCCGGCGCCGGCGTCGGCGATCACCACCGCCACCGCGGCCGCCGCGCCGGCCACGCGCCGCTGGGTGCGCCGGCGCCGGATCCGGCCGTGCGCCCCGGCGAGCACCGCGTCGGGATCGGGGGCGAGCGCTTCCCGCGTCTTCAGCGCTTCCCTCAGTTTCCGCATGTCGGACATGGTCAGGCCACCTCCATCTCGGCGCCCAGGCGGACCCGCAGCACGGACAGGCCGCGGGAGATGTGGCTGCGCACGGTTCCCACGGCGCAGCCCAGGACCGAGGCGATCTCGTCGTCGTCCCGGTCTTCGTAGAAGCGGAGCACGATGGCGGCCTGCTGCGACCGGCTCAGCCCCGACAGCAGCTCCTTCAGCTGCGCACCGTCGGCGATCCGGCCGGCCGGATCGGCGGCGTGCGGTTCGCGGAACCACGTGGGGTCCGCCACCGGCCGCACCGCCCGCTGGTACCAGCGGCGCCGCCACGACAGGTGCCCGTTGACGACCATCTTCCGCAGGTAGAGGTCCGGCCGGTCGGTCTCGGCGACCCGGGCCCACTTCTCGTGGGCCCGCACCAGCGCCTCCTGCACGAGGTCCTGCGCCAGGTCCGCGTCCCCGGTCAGGACCGCCGCGAACCGCACCAGCCCCGGCAGCTGCTCGCGGGCGAAGTCGTCGAAGTGCACGAACAGCAGATGCGCGCACCGCGCGTGCCGGTTGCACCCGGATCGCACTTTTTCCGGAATGCGATCCGGGTCACACCGCGACGGTTGGAGACCGGTCAATGCGCCGAGGTCACGCGCGACTGCTGTAGCGGAGCACGTCCCCGTCGTCGGAGACGCACGTGAACCCGGCCGCTTCCAGCACCCCCACCGACGCCGGGTTGGCGCGCTCGACCCGGGCCGACACGCTGCGCACCACCGGCGAGGTGAGGGCGAACCGGGTCAGCGCCGCCGTGGCCTCCACGGCGTAGCGGCGTCCGCGGCGGCTGGGCACGATGCCGTAGCCGATCTCCACGACGCCGTCCTCGGGCGGCCAGAACAGGCCGATCGACCCCACGACGAGCCCACTGGCCCGCTCGACGATCAGGTGGTGCCCGAACTCGGCGAGCCAGTCCGGGCGCTCGGCGAGCAGCCCGGCGATCACGACGTCACCCTCCGCGGGGAAGTCGGCGGCCCAGTCCGGCAGGCGGTCACCCGCGCGGACGGCGGCGGCCTCCGCCGAAGTCCACGGGCGCAGCAGCAGACGACCAGTGCTCAAGGACAAGGAAAACTCCTGGTGAGAGAAAACGGGCAGGCGAAGGACGGCCGCTGACAGCCATATTCCTCGACCTCCCGAAGTCACCAGGTACCGCGAAA
The DNA here is from genome assembly GCF_003385175.1 of Amycolatopsis ruanii. NCBI lineage: Bacteria > Bacillati > Actinomycetota > Actinomycetes > Pseudonocardiales > Pseudonocardiaceae > Amycolatopsis > Amycolatopsis ruanii. The sequence continues at coordinate 9,980 of NZ_PQHY01000095.1, read as the reverse complement.
AGCTAGCAGCGCCGCGACGATCGCCGCGAGCGGATACTTCAGGCCGCCAGGCGCCGCACCAGCTCGTCGGCCAGCAGGCGGCCGCGGAAGGTCAGCACGCAGCGCCCCTTGTCCGCGAAGGCGACGGCGTCCAGCAGCCCCTCCGCCACCGCCGTCTCGGCCTCGCGCACGCCGGCGGCGTCCAGCGCGGACAGCGGCAGCCCCTCGGCCAGCCGCAGCTCCAGCATGATCCGCTCGAACGCCTGTTCCTCGGGCGTGAGCACCTCGCGATCGGCCTCCGCCGACCCGCCGGAAGCCAGCGCCGCGGCGTAGCGCGCCGGGTGCTTCACGTTCCACCACCGCACGCCGCCGACGTGGCTGTGCGCGCCCGGCCCGGCGCCCCACCAGTCGCCGCCGCGCCAGTAGCCCAGGTTGTGCCGGCACGCGGCGGCTTCCGACGCCGCCCAGTTCGACACCTCGTACCAGGTCAGCCCCGCCGCCGACAGGACCGAATCGATCAGCTCGTAGTCCGCCGCCAGCACGTCCTCGTCCGGCGCGGGCAGCTCGCCCTTCCGCACGCGCCGGGCCAGCGCGGTGCCGTCCTCGACGATCAGCGAGTACGCCGACACGTGGTCCACCCCGGCCGCCAGCACCGCGTCGAGCGAGGCGCGCAGGTCGGCGGTCCGCTCCCCCGGCGTGCCGTAGATGACGTCGAGGTTCACGTGCTCGAACCCCGCGGCCCTGGCCTCCTGCGCGGCGGCCACCGGGCGGCCCGGCGTGTGGGTGCGGTCCAGGATCCGCAGCACGTGCGGGGCCGCCGACTGCATCCCCAGCGAGATGCGCGTGTACCCGGCCGCGCGAAGCCCGGAAAAGAACTCCGGCGAGGTCGACTCCGGGTTCGACTCCGTCGTGACCTCGGCATCGGGCGCCAGGCCGAACGCGTTCCGCACCGCGTCCAGCACGTCGGCCAGCCCGGACGCGCCCAGCAGCGACGGGGTGCCGCCGCCGACGAACACCGTCTCGGCCGCCGGCGCGTTCCCCAGCGCCCGCGCGCCCAGGTCCAGCTCGCGCCGCAGGCCCTCCAGCCACGACTCGGGCGAGGCGCTCGTGCCCAGCTCACCGGCGGTGTAGGTGTTGAAGTCGCAGTACCCGCAGCGGGTCGCGCAGAACGGCACGTGCACGTAGACGCCGAAGGGCCGCGTCCCCAGCCCGGCCAGCGCGTGCTCCGGCAGCGCGAAGGCCGCCGGGGCGGAAGTCTCACTCACGAGTCCAGTGTCCCTGATCCACTCCGCGCGCCAGTGTGCCGGAGATTTTTTCAGCGTGATGCGTATCCCAGCATGCGGTGCGGGCTGGACCACATCGTGAGCAGCGTGGCACGCTGTCGTGGTGACTTATGCCGGAGTGCTCCTCGTGGTGCGTCGCCACGTCGACTTCCGGCGTGTCGCCAGCGCCCTGTGCCGCGAGACGAACTGACGCCGCCACCGCCACCCAGCTAGGACCAGCGGGCGCCGTCACGCCGCGGACTGCCTACCCCCTCACCACGGGTTCGACCAGGGCATATCCGTGCGCGCGGCGCCTTCGCGAAAGCCCCGGAAGGACTCGAACATGGCTTCGCCGACGCGCGACAACCCTGCCGCCGCCCGAACCCCGCGCGCCCGGCAGCGTCGTGGTGAGGGCCAGTGGGCCCTCGGCTACCGCGAGCCGCTGAACCCGAACGAGCGCTCGAAGAAGGACGACCACCCGCTCAACGTTCGATCGCGGATCGAAAACATCTACGCGCGGGGCGGCTTCGACTCGATCGATCCGGGCGACCTGCGTGGCCGGTTCCGCTGGTACGGCCTCTACACGCAGCGCAAGCCCGGGATCGACGGCGGCCGCACCGCGACGCTGGAGCCGGAGGAGCTGGACGACGAGTACTTCATGCTCCGCGTCCGCATCGACGGCGGCGACCTGACCACCGAGCAGCTCGCGCTGATCGGGGAGATCTCGCAGACCTACGCCCGCGACACCGCCGACATCACCGACCGGCAGAACATCCAGTACCACTGGATCCGGATCGAGGACATGCCCACGATCTGGGAGAAGCTCGAAGGCGCCGGCCTCACCACCATGACCGCGTGTGGCGACAGCCCGCGGGTCATCCTCAACTCCCCCGTCGCCGGGATCGCCGCGGACGAGGTCATCGACGGCACCCCGGCCGTGGACGAGATCAAGCGCCGCTACCTGGGCAAGCCGGAGTACGCGAACCTGCCGCGCAAGTTCAAGACCGCGGTGTCCGGGCTGCCGGACGTGGCCCACGAGATCCACGACGTCGCGTTCGTCGGCGTCGTGCACCCCGAGCACGGTCCCGGGTTCGACGTGTGGGTCGGCGGCGGCCTGTCGACCAACCCGATGATCGGCCAGCGGCTGGGTGCGTGGGTGCCGCGCGACGAGGTCCCCGAGGTCTGGGAGGGCGTGATCAGCGTCTTCCGCGACTACGGCTACCGGCGCCTGCGCTCGCGCGCCCGGATCAAGTTCCTGGTCAAGGACTGGGGCGCCGAGAAGTTCCGCCAGGTGCTGGAGGACGAGTACCTGAAGCGGAAGCTGATCGACGGCCCCGCGCCCGAGGTGCCCGCGGTGCAGCACGACCACGTCGGCGTGCACAGGCAGAAGGACGGCAAGTTCTACGTCGGCGCCGCGCCGATCGGCGGCCGCGTGTCCGGCTCGACCCTGATCAAGGTGGCGAAGGCCGCCGAGCGCGCCGGGTCGAACCGGGTGCGGCTCACCCCGCTGCAGAAGCTGCTGGTGCTCGACGTCGCCGAGGAGGACGTGCCGGGCCTGCAGGCGGAGCTGGCCGAGCTCGGCCTGCCCACGCAGCCGAGCCCGTGGCGCCGCGGCGTGATGGCCTGTACCGGCATCGAGTTCTGCAAGCTCGCGATCGTGGAGACCAAGCAGCGCGCCAAGGAGCTGGTGACCGCGCTGGAGGAGCGGCTGGCCGACATCCAGGACCAGGTGGAGAACCCGGTCACGGTGCACATCAACGGCTGCCCGAACTCGTGTGCGCGCATCCAGACCGCGGACATCGGCCTCAAGGGCCAGATCGTGACCGACGACGACGGCAACCAGGTCGAGGGCTTCCAGGTGCACCTGGGCGGCGGGCTGGGCCTGGACGCCGGGTTCGGCCGGAAGCTGCGCGGCCACAAGGTGACCGGCGACGAGCTGATCGGCTACGTCGAGCGGGTCGTGCGCAACTACCTGGGTCAGCGGGAAGAGGGCGAGCGCTTCCCGCAGTGGGTGGCCCGCGCCGACGAGGCCGATCTCCGATGAGTGAGCGGGCGACCCCGTTCCACTGCCCGTACTGCGGGGACGAGGACCTGCGTCCCGAGGAAGAGGGGGCTTGGCTCTGCGGCGCCTGCCGCCGCGTTTTCACCGTCAAGTTCATCGGGCTGCGCTTTCCGGAAGGAGCGAGCAAGTGACCACCGCGACGAGGACCGAAGAACTGAAGGCACTGGCGGAGAAGGCGTCCGCCGAGCTGGCCGACGCGACCGCGCTGGAGGCCCTGCGCTGGACCGCGGAGACCTTCGGCGACGACTTCATCGTCGCCTCCAACATGCAGGACGCGGTGCTCATCGACCTCGCCACCAAGGTGAAGTCCGATGTGGACGTCCTGTTCCTGGAGACCGGCTACCACTTCGCCGAGACGATCGGCACCCGGGACGCGGTCGCGACCGTGTACCCGGACGTGACGATCGTCAACGCGGCCGCCGAGCAGACCGTGGCGCAGCAGGACGCCGAGTACGGGCCGAAGCTGCACGAGCGGGATCCGAACCTGTGCTGCCACCTGCGCAAGGTGGTGCCGCTGCGCAAGACGCTGTCGAACTACTCCGCGTGGGTCACCGGCGTGCGCCGGGTGGACGCCCCGACCCGGGCGAACACCCCGATCGTCACCTGGGACGACCGCAACGGCCTGGTCAAGGTCAACCCGATCGCGCCGTGGACCGACGAGGAGTTCAACGCCTACATCGACGAGCACGGCATCCTGCAGAACCCGCTGGTGGGCGAGGGGTACCTGTCGATCGGCTGCGCCCCGTGCACCGCGAAGGTGGCGCCGGGCGCCGATCCGCGCAGCGGCCGCTGGGCCGGCAAGTCCAAGACCGAGTGCGGCCTGCACGCGTAGGGAGAGGGAAGTGACCACAGCCGCGACCGACGCAGCGACCGACAACCTCGCTGCTCTGGAATCCGAGGCCATCCACATCTTCCGGGAGGTGGCCGGCGAGTTCGACCGACCGGTGATCCTGTTCTCCGGCGGCAAGGACTCGACCCTGCTGCTGCACCTGGCGATCAAGGCGTTCTGGCCGGCGCCGGTGCCGTTCCCGCTGCTGCACGTGGACACCGGGCACAACTTCGACGAGGTCATCGCGTTCCGCGACGCCGTCGTGGAGAAGTACGGCCTGCGGCTGATCGTCGCGAACGTGCAGGACTGGATCGACGACGGCCGCCTGACCGAACGTCCCGACGGCACCCGCAACCCGCTGCAGACGCAACCGCTGCTGGACACCATCGCCGAGCACAAGTTCGACGCGGTGTTCGGCGGCGGGCGCCGCGACGAGGAGCGCGCGCGGGCCAAGGAGCGCATCTTCAGCCTGCGCAACGCGTTCGGGCAGTGGGACCCGCGCCGTCAGCGTCCCGAATTGTGGAACCTCTACAACGGACGGCACCGTCCGGGGGAACATGTGCGGGTGTTCCCGCTCTCCAACTGGACCGAAGCCGATGTGTGGAACTACATCGCGCGCGAGAAGGTGGAGCTGCCCTCGATCTACTACGCCCACCAGCGCAAGGTCTACCAGCGCGACGGCATGTGGCTGACCGAGGGACCGTGGGGCGGTCCGCGTGACGGCGAAGAGGTCAAGGAGCTGACGGTGCGCTACCGCACGGTCGGTGACGGCTCCTGCACCGGCGCCGTGGAGTCGACGGCGTCGACCGTCGAAGAAGTGATCGCCGAGGTGATGGCGAGCCGGCTCACCGAGCGCGGCGCCACCCGGGCCGACGACCGCCTGTCGGAGGCCGCCATGGAGGACCGCAAGCGGGAGGGGTACTTCTGATGAGCTCGTTGCTGCGGCTCGCCACCGCCGGGAGCGTCGACGACGGCAAGTCGACGCTCGTCGGCCGTCTGCTCTACGACACCAAGTCGGTCCTGGCCGACCAGCTGGACGCGGTCACCCGCGCCAGCGTCGACCGCGGTCTGTCCACTCCGGACCTGTCGCTGCTGGTCGACGGCCTGCGCTCGGAGCGTGAGCAGGGCATCACGATCGACGTCGCCTACCGCTACTTCGCCACGCCGAAGCGGTCGTTCGTGCTCGCCGACACCCCGGGCCACGTGCAGTACACCCGCAACACCGTCACCGGCGCCTCCACGGCGCAGCTGGCCGTGCTGCTGGTCGACGCGCGCAAGGGCGTGATCGAGCAGACCCGCCGCCACGCCGCGGTGCTCGCGCTGCTCGGCGTGCCGCGCCTGGTGCTCGCGGTGAACAAGATCGACCTGGTGGACTACGACGAGGAGACCTTCCGGGTCATCGCGAAGGAGTTCACCGACCACGCCACGTCGCTGGGCTACGCCGAGGGATCGGTGCTGGCGATCCCGGTGTCCGCCCTGGTGGGCGACAACGTGGTGGAGCGCTCGGCGCACACCCCGTGGTACTCCGGCCCGACGCTGCTGGAGCACCTGGAGACCGTGCCGGTCGCGCCGGACCCGCACGACGCCCCGTTCCGCTTCCCGGTGCAGTACGTGATCCGGCCGCGCACGCCCGAGTACCCGGACTACCGCGGCTACGCGGGCCAGGTCGCGGCGGGCACGGTGCGGCCGGGCGACGAGGTCGTGGTCCTGCCCGCCGGCCTGCGCACGACGGTCGAGCGGATCGACACGCCGGACGGTGCGCTGACCGAGGCCGCCGCCGGCCGCTCGGTGACGCTGGTGCTGGCCGACGACCTGGACATCGCGCGCGGCGACGTGATCGCGGCCGCCGCGACCGCCCCGGTGCCCACCGGCGAGCTGGACGCGACGCTGGCCTGGCTGTCGGAGAAGCCGCTGCGCCCGGGCGCCCGCGTGCTGGTCAAGCACGGCGCGCGCACGGTGCAGGCGTTCGTGGACGAGCTGGTCTCCCGCTTCGACGAGCAGAAGCTGTCCACCGTGGACTACCCGGAGACGCTGCAGCTCAACGAGATCGGCCGCGCGAAGGTCCGCGTCGCGGAACCGCTGCCGGTCGACGAGTACGAGGTGAGCCGGCGTACCGGCGCCTTCCTGGTGATCGACCCGGCCGACGGCACCACGCTGGCGGCCGGGATGGTCGGTGCGCCGCTTCCCGTGCTGCGCAGCGACCGGGACGTGGTCTCCCCCGGCCCGTAACTCCCCATCCCCCAACCGAAAGGTCCGCCCGTGAAAACTCGCGTTCTGGCTCTGGCAGCAGCAGCGTTGTCGGTATTGGCCGTGGTGAGCGGGTGTACGCGGGCGGACCGTTCGGACGAGTCCGCGAACGCGACGGACCAGGGTCCGGCCGCCGAGGTGCGCCTGGGGTACTTCCCGAACGTCACGCACGCCTCGGCGCTGATCGGGCTGGACCAGAACCTGTTCGCCCAGCGACTCGGCGGCACCAAGCTGGTCCCGACGAAGTTCAACGCCGGCCCCGAAGAGGTCAACGCGCTGCTGGGCGGGTCGCTGGACATCGGGTTCATCGGCTCCGGCCCGGCGATCAACGCCTACGCCCAGTCCGCGGGCGAGGCCGTGCGGCTGATCGCGGGCGCCACCTCGGGCGGCGCGCAGCTGGTCGTCAAGCCGGAGATCAACACACCGCAGGACCTGCGGGGCAAGACCGTGGCCTCGCCGCAGCTGGGCAACACGCAGGACGTCTCGCTGAAGAAGTGGATCTCCGACCAGAAGCTGACCGACGTCAAGGTGCAGAACATCGACAACGCCCTGACGCTCGACCAGTTCAAGTCCGGCGCGATCCAGGGCGCGTGGCTGCCCGAGCCGTGGGCGTCCCGCCTGGTGCTGGAGGCCGGCGCGAAGGTCCTGGTCGACGAGAAGGACCTGTGGCCGGGCGGGCAGTTCCCGGCCACCGTGCTGATCGTGCGCACCCAGTTCCTCAAGGAGCACCCGGCGACCGTCACCGCGATCCTGCAGGGCCTGCTCGACGCGAACGAACTCGCCGCGGCCGATCCGGCCAAGGCGAAGACCGCGGTGAACAACCAGCTGCAGCAGCTCACCGGCAAGGCGCTGGCGCCCGGCACGCTCGACCGCGCGTGGCAGGGCATCCAGCTCACCACCGACCCGCTGGCCGGGCAGTTCCCGCAGCTGGCCCAGGACCAGGTGACCGCCGGCGTCAAGAACAAGGCCCCGGACGTCGCCGGGTTCGCCGATCTGACCCTGCTCAACACCGTGCTCGCCCAGGCCGGGAAGCCGGCCGTCAGCGCGTCCGGCCTGGACAAGAAGTAGGAGGTTGGTCATGACCGCCACGCTGGGACGTCCGCCGGTGGAGCCCGCGACCGGGCACGCCGTGCGGCTGTCCGGGGTGCACAAGAGCTTCGGGCAGGGCCGCGACGCCGTGACCGCGCTCGCCGGGGTCGACCTCGATGTCGCGCCGGGGGAGTTCGTCTGCCTGCTCGGCGCCTCGGGCTGCGGCAAGACCACCCTGCTGAACCTGATCGCGAACCTGGACCGGCCGACCGCGGGCGAGATCGAGCTGACGACGTCCCGGCCGGCGGTGATGTTCCAGGAGGCGGCGCTCATGCCGTGGCTGACCGCCGCGGCGAACGTCGAGCTGCCGCTGAAGCTGGCCGGCATGGGCCGTGCCGAGCGCCGGACCCGCACCGGCGAGCTGCTGGAGCTGGTGCGGCTGTCCGGGGCCGGCGCCAAGCGGCCGCACGAGCTGTCCGGTGGCATGCGCCAGCGCGTGGCACTGGCCCGCGCGCTGGCCTCGGCCACCTACACCGAGGACGGCGAGGAACGGCCGTCGCTGCTGCTGATGGACGAGCCGTTCTCCGCGCTGGACGCCATCACCCGCGACGTGCTGCAGGCCGAACTGCTGCGCATCTGGGAGGCGACCGGCAGCGCGGTGGTGTTCGTGACCCACGACGTGCGCGAGGCGGTGCGGCTGGGGCAGCGGGTGGTGCTGCTGTCGTCGCGGCCGGGCAAGGTCGTGCAGCAGTGGCGCGTCGACGGGCTGGCCGGGCAAGACGAGGTCAACGCGGTGGACGTCATCAACCGCCGCCTGCGCGAGGTGATCAGCAGCCATGCCGCCGCTTGAGGGCTCGACCGCCGAACCGGACGCCGCGGCGGTCGAAGCGGGTCTGGACGCCCTCGACACGCCCGTCCAGCCGCCCGCGAAGAAGGGCGGCTGGGGCCGGTTCGTGCGCTCGGTGCTGCCGCCGGTCGCGTTCCTGGTCCTGGTGATCGCGATCTGGCAGGCGCTGTGGGCGGCCGCGTTCTGGCCGGAGTACCAGCTGCCCGCGCCGCTTGCGGTGTGGAGCGAGCTGTGGGGCCGGTTCACCAGCGGGGACGCGTTCGGGTTCGTGTGGACGTCGGTGCACCGCGCGGTGCTCGGGTTCCTGGTCGCCATCGTGATCGCCACGCCGCTCGGGCTGCTGGTCGCGAAGGTCAAGCTGGTGCGGGCCGGGATCGGGCCGTTCCTGTCCGGCCTGCAGAGCCTGCCGTCGGTGGCCTGGGTGCCGGCGGCGGTGCTGTGGTTCGGTGTCGAGCCGGCCGCGATGTACGTGGTGCTGCTGCTGGGCAGCGTGCCGTCGATCGCGAACGGCCTGGTGGCCGGCATCGACCAGATCCCGCCGATCCTGCCGCGCGTGGGCAAGGTGCTCGGCGCGGGACGGCTGGCGACGGCTCGGCACATCCTGCTGCCCGCGGCGCTGCCGGGCTATCTGGCCGGGTTGAAGCAGGGCTGGGCGTTCTCGTGGCGGTCGCTGATGGCGGCGGAGATCATCGCGACGTCGCCGTTGCTGGGCAAGGGCCTCGGCGCCTACCTCGACGACGGCCGGTTCCTCAACGACATGTCGACCGTGATCGCGGCGATCTTCCTGATCCTGCTGGTCGGCGTCGGGATCGAGCTGCTGGTGTTCCGGCCGCTGGAGCGGGCCGTGCTGCGGGCGCGCGGGCTGGGGTCGCTGTGATCCCGCTGGTCGCCGTCGCGCACGGGAGCCGGGACCCGCGGTCCGCGGCGACCGTGCGGGCGCTGGTGGACCGCGTCGCCGCCGCGGCGCCCGAGGTGGACGTGCGGGTGTCGTTCCTGGACCTGTCGGCGCCGCTGGTGACGGACGTGCTGCGGGACCTGGTGCGGTCCGGCCACCGGTCGGCGGTCGTGGTGCCGTTGCTGCTGGGCAGTGCCTTTCACGCGCGGGTCGACCTGCCGGCGCTGGTGGCGGAGGTGCCGGGGCTGCGGGTGACGATCGCGGACGTGCTGGGGGCGGACCTGGAGGCGGTGGCGTTCGACCGGCTGGCTTCGGTGGCGGATGTCGCGGATCCCGGTCTGGGCGTGGTGCTGGCGGCGGTCGGTTCATCGCGCCCCGCGGCGAACGAGGCGGTGTCGGCGCTGGCCCGCCGATGGCAGTCCCGGCACGGTTTCCGCGCCGTGGCGGCGTTCGCGAGCGCCGCGAAGCCGGACGTGCCGGCCGCGGTGGCGAAGCTGCGGGCCCGGGGCGCGTCGCTGATCGCGGTGGCGTCGTGGTTCCTCGCGCCGGGCCTGTTGCCCGACCGCATCTCGCGGCTGGCGCTGGAGGCCGCCCCTTCGGCGGCGGTGGCCGCTCCGCTGGCTGACGACCCGCGGGTGGCGGAGCTGGTGCTGCAGCGGTACGCCGCCGCCCTGTCCGGAGCAGTCCGCACCGCCTGACTCGCGGCTCCGGCGCTCGCCCGGCAGTGCCATCCGGCCGCCCGGACCCGTAACGTGGGTGGGGTGAAGATCCGGATCGGGGTGGGGCTCGGGGCGGACATGCCGCCCGCGCGGCTCCCGGCAGTGGTGGAC
>NZ_PQHY01000094.1:0-24054 GCF_003385175.1 Amycolatopsis ruanii | reverse complement strand
GCAACGAGGCACGAGCAGCAGCACTTGCAGCCTGGATCGAGCACTACAACACTGAACGCCGCCACAGCGCACTCGGAGGACGACCGCCCATCAGCCGGCTACCAACCTAACGGCCGGATACACCTAGGACTCGATGTCGGCCCAGACCTCCAGCTGGATGCCGTCCGGGTCGCGGAACACGATCACCGCCGAGCCGGGGAGTGTGCGCGACCGCTTGGCGGGGCTGTACTCCACCCCGTAGTCCGCCAGCCGCTGCTCCCACTGCTTGAGCTCACCGAACGTGGGCACGGTGAACGCGACGTGGTCCAGCCCGGTGCGCCGCTCGTCGAACGGGCCGCGCTCGGTGTCCGGGTGCTGCAGCAGCACCACCGAGAACGCGTCGCCCGGGGCCTGGAGCAGGACCTTCCGCAGGCCGGTCTCCGGATCCTCGCGCCGTCCGGTCTCCCGCAGGTCGAGCACCCGCTCGTACCAGGGCACACTCCGGTCGACGTCGGTCACCGTGAGGGCCAAGTGGTGCACTCCGGTCAGCTTCGACATGCAGTCCTTTCTCACCCGATCGTGCCCCCTCAGGAATGACAACGTCCCGTTCGGGTTCCCGGTTTCCACGGGTGTACCTGTGGATAACTCGAAGATTCATCCACAGGCTGTGGGCAAGTCAGCGACCGCCGCCGACCGGCAGGACCGCACCCACCGCGTAGGACGCCGCGGGCGAAAGCATCCACAGGACCGCCTCGGCGATCTCCGCCGGCTGACCGGGGCGCGCGAGCGGGATCGTCGGCGCGATCCGGTTCACCCGATCCGGCAACCCGGCCGCCGCGTGCAGGCCGGTGTCCACCAGGCCGGGTGCCACCGCGTTCACCCGCACCCCCTCGCCGGCGACCTCCTGCGCCAGTCCCCAGGTCAGGGTCTCGACCGCCGCCTTCGTCGCCGCGTAGTGCGTCCACTCGCCGGGCGAGCCGGTGCGCGCGGCCGTGGACGAAATGTTCACCACCGCACCACCGGCCCCGCCGTAGCGGGTGGACATCCGCCGCACCGCCTCCCGGCAGCACAGGAACACCCCGGTCACGTTCACGTCCAGCACCCGGCGCACGGTCGCCACGTCCTGCTCGTCGAGGCGCCCGGGCGTGTTGCCGGTGATCGCCGCGTTGTTGACCACCGCGGTGACCGGCCCCAGCCCGGCCGCCGCGTCGAACAACGCGATCACGTCGTCCTCGGCAGCCACGTCGCCCCGCACGGCCAGCGCCTTCCGGCCCGACTCGCGCACGCGCGACACGACCTCCTCGGCGGCCGCCGAGTCGCTGGCGTAGTTGACCACCACGTCGTACCCGCGCGCGGCGCCCAGTTCAGCGACCGCCGCGCCGATACCCCGGCTGCCCCCGGTGACGACGAGGACGCCGCTCATATCACGAAGTTCTGCAGCGGCAGGTTCTCCAGCACCAGGTCGGCCCGGCTCGCCGTGGTCTCGATCAGATCCGCGTTGCGCTGGTCGCTGCCCAGCGCGCGGCTCCGCGCCTCCACCAGCGTGCGGCCGTACCGCCGGTGCCGGGTGACCAGCCGCTCGATCCGCTCCTTCTCGTCGGGCCGCAGGTACCACACCTCGTCGACCAGGCCGCGCACGTCGCTCCACGGCTCGTCGTCGACCAGCAGGTAGTTGCCCTCGGTGATGACCAGCGGCACGTCCGGCGGCACGCACACCGCACCGGCGATCGGCTCCTCGATCTCGCGCCGGAACAGCGGCGCGTACACCGTCTCCTTGGTCTCCTTGATGCGGCGCAGCAGGCTCACGTACCCGAAGGCGTCGAACGTGTCCGGCGCGCCCTTGCGCTCGGTGCGGCCCAGCCGCTGCAGCTCGACCTGCGCCAGGTGGAAGCCGTCCATCCCGACCACGACCGCGCGGTTGCCGAGCGCGTCGGCCAGCCCGCGGGCCAGGGTGGTCTTGCCCGCCGCGGGCGCGCCCACGATCCCCAGGATGGACCGCCGCCCCCGCGCCACCAGGCCCTCCGCCCTGGTCAGCAGCTCGTCGAACGTCGGACTCGTCGCCGTCATCGCACTCCCAACTTCGCTACCTCCGAAACCCACGCCCGGGGCCCCGCGTGCCGCACCTTTTCCGCGGCCACCTCGTTGGCGAACCGGATCAGCTCCGGCAGCCGCAACCTCCCGACGCCGTACACCAGCGCCCCGTACACCAGCGCACCGTGCCAGACGTCCCCCGCGCCCAGTGTGTCCACCGCGCGCACCGCGGGCACCTCGATCTCACCAGCTTCGCCGCCCGATTCCCAGCGCACCGGCCGGGGTCCGTTCGTCACGATCACCGTCGGCACCCCGCGTTCCCGCAGGTCCGGCCCGGGCGCGCGGAAGTGCGCCGAGCAGGCCGCGATGTCGACCAGCGGCAGCAGCTCGTCCATGACCGGTTTCCAGCTGCCCGCGTCCAGCACGACCGGGATGCCGCGCGACCGGGCCCAGCGCGCGACGCCCACCGCCAGCCGCGGCAGGTGCCCGTCGACCAGCACCGCTCGGACGCCGTCCGGTATTTCGGACGGCATCGCGCCGGGGTCCGTCCCGGCGTTGCGGGAGACGACGGTCCGTTCGCCGTCCCGGTCGCGGACCGCGACGGCGCTCACCGCAGGTGGTTCGTCCTGCTCGGGGGCGGTGCCGACGGCCCGCACGCCGTGCGCGGCCAGGTCGGCGCGGGCCAGTCCGGCCAGCGGGTGCCTGCCCAGTGCCGTCACCAGGACGGCCTCCGCGCCGAGGGCCGCGACCGTCACGGCGGCGTTCGTCGCCGGTCCGCCCGCGGCCACCGCGACGCTCGACGACTGCACCTTCTCGCCGGGCGACGGCAGCTCCGCCACCCGCTGCACGAGATCGACCGTGCACAGCCCCGCGAGCAGGACGGTCACGCCGACAACCCCGTCCGGACCGCCGACTCGACTTCCTCCACCCGGCCGTCCGCCCCGACCCGCAGCGCGCCCGTGATCAGCCCGACCACCTGGTTCATGCTGGTCGTCTTCGGCGACACCACCCCGACCCGCTTGCCCAGCCGGTGCACGTGGATGCGGTCCGCGATCTCGAACACGTGCGGCATGTTGTGGCTGATCAGCACGACCGGCAGGCCGCGCTGCCGGATCCGGTCGATCAGCTGGAGCACCTTCGACGACTCGGCCACGCCGAGCGCGGCCGTCGGCTCGTCCATGATCACGGCCTTGGTGCCGAACGCCGCCGCCCGCGCCACCGCCACGCCCTGCCGCTGACCACCGGAGAGCGTCTCGACCGGCTGCGTGATCGACTTGATCTTGATGTCCAGCTCGTCGAGCACCCGCTGGGCCTCGGCGCGCATCTTCGCCGTGTCCAGCTTGCGGACCAGCCCGAGCACGCCGCCGCGGCGGATCTCCCGGCCCAGGAACATGTTGGTCGCGATGTCCTGCGCCGGCGCGAGCGCGAGGTCCTGGTAGACGGTCTCGATGCCGCAGCGGCGGGCGTCCAGCGGCGTGCGGAAGTGCACCGGCTCACCGTCCACGAAGATCTCGCCCGCGTCCGGCACCAGCGCCCCGGACAACGCCTTGATCAGGCTCGACTTGCCGGCGCCGTTGTCGCCGACCACGGCGAGCACCTCGCCCGGTTCGAGGTCGAAGTCCGCGCCGTCGATGGCGGTCACGCGGCCGTACCGCTTGACCAGGCCACGCGCTGACAGGGTCGGGGTCATTTCTGCCTCCTGGCCAGCCGGTCCACGGCCACCGCGGCGATCACCAGCGCACCGGTGGCGACGTCCTGGTAGAGCGAGTCGACGCCGAGCTGGGTCAGCCCGGAGCGCAGCACCGTCACGATCAACGCACCCATCATCGTCCCGAACACCGATCCGCGACCGCCGAACAGGCTGGTGCCGCCGAGCACGACCGCGGTGATCGAGTCGAGGTTGCCGAGCTGGTAGGCGTTCGGGTCGGCGTTGGGCACCCGGCCCAGCGCCTGCCACGCGGCGATGCCGAAGATCAGCCCGGCGACCAGGTACACCGACACGATCGTCCGGTTGACCTTGATGCCGCTCAGCCGCGCGGCTTCCGGCGCGTTGCCGACCGCGTAGACGTGCTTGCCCCACGCGGTCCTGGTCAGCGCGTACCAGAGCACGAGGTACATCACCAGCGCGAGCGTCATGCCGTAGGTGACCGGGATGCCACCGAACAGGTAGCGCCGGGTGCCCAGCCACGCGAGCAGCGAGTCCGGCGCGATCGGCACCGCCTGGCCGTCGGCGACCAGCTTGGCCGCCGCGGTGAGCATGGTGAACAGGCCCAAGGTGACGATGAACGGCGGCAGCTTGACCCGCGTCACCAGCGAGCCGGTGACCAGTCCGAGCACCGTGGCGACCAGCACGCCGAGGATGAGCGCGAAGATCCCGGGCACCCCGCCGACCAGTAGTTTCGCCATCAGCAGGGTCGCCAGGACCATCGCCGCCGCGTTCGACAGGTCGATGCCGGCGGTGAGGATGATCAGCGTCTGGCCGAGCGCGAGCGTGCCGACCACGAGCGACTGCTCGACCACCAGCGACAGGTTGTCCAGTTCCAGGAACGTGCTGGTGGACACCGAGAACACCACGACCGCGACGACCAGCGCGAGCGCGGGACCGATCGCCGGGGCGCGCAGGAAGAACTCGCCGAGCGATTCGCGCCTGTCCACAGTGGATGCCGTCATTTCGTCCCCCAGCAGTTCTGCAGGCCCCACGTGGTGTCCTGACTGGGCACACCGGGCATCGGGCGGTCGGTGATCACGACCGAGCCGGTGTCGATGAACCCGCTCGGCTTCTGCCCGGTCCGCGCGTACCGCACGGCGGCGGTGACGCCCTCCTCGGCCATCTTGCGCGGGAACTGCATGACCGTCGCCGCGTACAGGCCGTCGCGCACGTTCTGCACGCCCTGGCAGCCGCCGTCGATCGACCCCATCAGGATCCGCAGGCCGCGGGCCTGCAGCGCGGCGTACGCACCGCGCGCGGTCGGCTCGTTCATCGTGTAGACGGCGTTGATGTCCGTGGTGCGCTGGAGCAGGTTCTCCATCTTCTGCTGGGCGATGGACTGGTCGCCGTTGGCGTTGTCCCGTCCCACGATCGCCGGATCACCGTCCTTGAGACCGATGCCCTCGAGGAACCCGTTGTGCCGGTAGGTGTCCACGGTGCTGCCCGCGGTGCCGTCGATCATGATCACCTTCGGCGCGGCGGGGCCGAGCGCGGCCTTGACGTAGGCGCCCTGCTGGCGGCCGGCCGCGACGTTGTCCGTCGCGTAGGTGGCGTCGACCGCGCTGGCCGGCTCGGTCGCGGTGTCCAGCGCGATCACCATGACGCCGGCCTGACGCGCCCGCTCGATCGCGGCGAGCACGCCGGTCGAGGAGTTCGGGGTGATCAGGATGGTGGTGACGCCCTGCTGGACCATGTTCTCGATGGCCCGGACCTGGCCGTCGTTGTCGCCGTCGAACTGGCCGGCCAGCGCCATGAACTCGGCGCCTTGGGCCCGCGCGGCGGCGCTTGCGGCGTTGCGCAGCTCCACGAAGTACGGGTTCGTTTCGGTCTTCGTCACCAGGCCGACCTTGGCTTGCCCGCTGCCAGCCGGGGCGGAACTGCCACCCCAGTGGCGTTCGACGGTGCACCCGCTGACGGCCAGCAAGCCGGCCGTGACGAGGCACAGGAGACTCCGGTGTCTCACGCTGCCCTCCCCATCGAGGCTGATCGTTTGCCGACGGGGACGGTAGGAGGGCATACACTACTCCGGCAAGCGTTTGCGCAAACGCTTGCGGATCGCCCGTGCTCGTTGGAGAACTCTGATGCCGTCCAGGCCCACCCAGAAGGACGTCGCCGACCTGGCCGGCGTCTCGATCACCACCGTCTCACACGTGGTGAACGGGACGCGTGCGGTGGCCCCGGAGACCAAGGCCGCGGTGCTGCGCGCCATCGAGGAGACCGGGTACACCGGCGACGCGATCGCCCGCTCGCTGGTCACCGGCGGCACCCGGCAGATCGGGGTCGCGATCTCGCTGCTGGCCAACCCGTACTTCGCGGTCCTGATGCAGGCGATCGAGCGGGAGGCCGCCGCGGCCGGGTACACGGTGCTGCTCGCCGACACCCACGACACCGTGAAGACCGAGCAGGAGACGGTCCGGACGCTGCGGTCCCGGCGGGTCGAGGGCATGCTGCTGACCCCGGCCGCCGGGGACGGCCGCGTGATCAGCGAGCTGGTGTCGCTCGGGCTGCCGACCGTGCTGATCGACCGGCTGACCATGCGGACCGACGTCGACCAGGTGGGCTCGGAGAACATCCAGTCGACCTCGGCGCTGACCGAGCACCTGGCCTCGCTCGGGCACCGGCGGATCGGGTTCGTCGGCGGGATGCCCGGGCTGGCCACGTCGGAGGAGCGGACGCTGGGGTACCGGCTCGGGCTCGGGCGCGGCGGGTTGTCGTGGAACCCGGAGCTGGTGGTGTCCGGGCACTCCTCGCGCGAGGGCGGCGCGGCGGCGACGGCGAAGCTGCTGTCCCTGCCGGACCGGCCGACGGCGCTGGTGGTGGCGAACGACTCGATGATGGTCGGCGTGCTGCACGAGGTCCGCCGCCGCGGGTTGCGGGTCGGGGCGGACCTGGCGCTGGCCGGCTTCGACGACGTCGAGTGGTCGGACCTGGTGGAGCCACCGCTGACCACGATGGCCCAGCCGATCGAGGAGATCGGCCGCCGCGCGGTGCGGTTGCTGCTGGCGCGGATCAAGGACCCGGACCGCCCACACGAGACGATCCGGCTACCGCCGCGCCTGATGCACCGCGCCTCCTGCGGCTGCGCCCCGTAACGCGGCGCCGACCTCACACACGGGAACGCAGAACTCACGCACCGGAGCGTGGGACTCGCGCGCCGGAGCGTGGGACTCGCGCGGTTGGCGAGTTCTGCGTTCGGGGGCGCGAGTCCCACGTTCCTGCCTGCGAGTCCCACGTTCCTGCCTGCGAGTCCCACGTTCGGTCGCGCGAGTTCTGCGTTCGGTGCCGTTGCTAGAGCGTGGCTGCGGCCTCCAGGAGCATCCACGCGCCCAGCTGCACCGAGAGGTCGCGTGACGGATGGCGTTGCGGCAGCGGCGGGGTCGGGGCCGGCTCGCTCCACTCCGGACTGAACAGCGGGCCGCCGTAGGCGTCGGCGGCTCCGGTCCACGCGGCTTCCGCGGAGGCCAGCACCAGGTCGCGCGCGGCATCCGTCTCCGGGCCCGGCGGCATCCGGTGCACGGCGAGCGCCAGGTACCGCGCCAGGATTCCCGCGAAGAGGCCGCCGTCGCCGCCGCCCTGCGCCCGCCGCACCCCGCCCGGCGCGCAGTTCGCGGCCACCGCCCGGATCGTCCGCGCCGCACGGTCCACTTCGGACATCTCCAGGCAGGCGCCGAGGAAAACCCCCTGGCAGTACGTGTAGATCTCCTGGACCAGGTCGGCACTGTCCACCCGCAACCCGTCCCACACCAGGCCGGAATCGGGGTCGACGAGCGTCTTCTCCATCCAGTCCAGCAGTTCGCGGGCCCGTGCCACGTCACCGGCCCTGGCGAACAGGATCGCCGCCGGGCCGTTCGACGGCGCGTTCTTGAACCGGTCGCCGCGCCGCCACCAGATGCCGCCGCCGCCCTCCGTGGTCCACCCGGACCGCAGCTCGCCGAGGAAGAAGCTCACGTCCCGGCCGGTGCGCTGCAACGCGAGCCCCAGCCAGGCCAGGTCGTCGTAGTAGTCGTTGCGCCAGCTGCCCCGGTTCCGCAACCGCATCGACGACACGAACCGGTCGATCGCCGCCTCGCGCGCCGGCGTCGGGTCACGCAGCTGCGCGTCGGTCAGGCAGTCCAGGAAGTGCGCCTGCCACCAGTAGTTCCAGTGCCGGTGCAGCCGCTGGTCGAGGGTCGCCGGCCAGCCGCTCCGGGCGAGCAACGTGCCCGGCAGGCCCCAGACCCGGCGCAGGTGCCGGGTGACGATCGCCCGTTCCGCGGCGGCGGCCCAGTCGCTGTGCATGAACCCATCATGGATTGGCCCTCGACACATCGCAGGGTTCCGTCGACGATCAGAGGATGACGACGGCGCATGTCACGTGTCCGCTGTGCGAAGCCACCTGCGGTCTGACCGTCACGTTCGACGGCGGCCAGGTCACCGAGGTGCGCGGGGACGCCGAGGACGTCTTCTCCCACGGCTTCATCTGCCCCAAGGGCGCGTCGCTGGGCGCGCTGCACCACGACCCGGACCGCCTGCGCACCCCGCTCGTCAAACGCGACGGCAAGCACGTCCCGGTCTCCTGGGATGAGGCGTTCGCCGAGATCGACACCCGCCTGCTGCCGATCATCGAAACGTACGGCCGCGACGCCGTCGCCGTCTACGCGGGCAACCCGAGCGTGCACAACCTGTCCACCGCGCTCTACGGCCGCGTCTTCTTCAAGGCGCTGGGCACCAGGAACTTCTACACCGCGGGCAGCGTCGACCAGCTGCCCAAGCACTACTCCAGCGGCTACCTGTTCGGCGACGGCATGACGATCCCGGTGCCGGACGTCGACCGCACCCAGCACCTGCTGATGCTCGGCGCGAACCCGCTGGTTTCCAACGGCAGCCTGATGACCGCGCCCGACATGCGCGGGCGGCTCAAGGCGATCCGGGAGCGCGGTGGCAAGGTGGTCGTGGTCGACCCGCGCCGGACCCGCACCGCCCAGGTCGCCGACGAGCACCACGCGATCCGCCCCGGCACCGATGCGCTCCTGCTGTTCGCGCTGGTCAACGTGCTGTTCGCGGAGGACCGCGTGAGCCTTGGCCACCTCGCCGAGCACGTCACCGGCGTCGCGGACGTCGCCGAGCTGGCCCGCGACTTCCCGCCCGAGGCGGTCGCCCCGGTCACCGGCATCCCCGCCGGCGACATCCGCCGGATGGCCCGCGAACTGGCCGCCGCCGAGTCCGCGGCGGTTTACGGTCGTATCGGAACCACCACGCAGGCGTTCGGCACCCTCACCAGCTGGCTCGTCGACGTGCTCAACGTCCTCACCGGCAACCTCGACCGCCCCGGCGGCGTGATGTTCCCGCTCGCCGCCGCCGGACAGGCGAACAGCGCGCCGGGCAAGCGCCGCCCGTTCCGGCACGGCCGCTGGCGCACCCGGGTGCGCGGGCTGCCCGAGGTGCTCGGCGAGGTCCCGGTCGCGACCCTGGCCGACGAGATCCTCACCCCGGGCGACGGTCAGGTCCGCGCCCTGATCACGGTCAGCGGCAACCCGTGCCTGAGCACCCCGAACGCCGGGCGGCTCGCGGAATCGCTGGCGCGGCTGGACTTCATGGTGTCGCTGGACATCTACCGCAACGAGACGACCCGGCACGCCGACGTCATCCTGCCCGGGCCCACCCCGCTGGAGCGCCCGCACTACGACGTCGCGCTGTACCAGCTGGCCGTGCGCAACGTGGCGAACTGGACGCCGCCCGCGATGCCCGGCGACCTGCCGCCGGAGTGGGTGACCATGCTGCGGCTCACGTCCATCGTCACCGGGCAGGGCCCGAACCCGGACATCGAAGCGCTGGACGCGTTCGTGGCGGCACAACTGGCCCAGCGGTCCGGTCTCGAACCGGCCGCCGGCCGCCGCGGCCCGGAGCGCCTGATCGACCTGATGCTGCGCGCCGGGCCGTACGACCTGACCCTGGCCGACCTGGAAGCCGCCCCGCACGGCGTCGACCTCGGGCCGCTGCGGCCGCGGGTGCCGGAGGTCCTGTCCACCGCGAGCGGGAAGATCGAGCTGGCGCCGGAGGCCATCACCGCCGACGTGCCGCGCCTGGCCGCGGAACTCGCGCACGTGCCGGACGGCGAGCTGGTGCTCATCGGACGGCGGCAACTGTCGTCGAACAACTCGTGGATGCACAACCTGGAACCGTTGGTGCGCGGGAAGAACCGGTGCACCGTGCAGGTCCACCCGGCGGACGCGGCTCGGCTCGGGCTGGCCGACGGCGAACCGGCGCTGGTCAGTTCGACAGCCGGCGAGATCGAGGTGCCGGTGGAGGTCACCGAGGAGATCCGGCCGGGCGTGGTCAGCATCCCGCACGGCTGGGGTCACGGCGGGCCGGGCACGCAGACCGCGGTCGCCGCGGCGCACGCGGGCGTCAACAGCAACCTGGTGGCCGACGAGACGCTGCTGGACGCGCTGTCCGGAACCGCCGTGCTGAACGGGATCCCGGTCGAGGTGACGCCTACCAGGCCGCCGACAGGTCCGCGTGCTGTCTGATCCAGGCGTGCATCACGATGCCGGCGGCGACCCCGGCGTTGATCGAGCGGGTGGACCCGAACTGCGCGATCGACACGACCATCGCCGCCGCGTCGTGCGCCTCCGCGGACAGGCCGGGGCCCTCCTGTCCGAACAGCAGCACGCAGTCCCGCGGCAGCTCGGCGGTTTCCACGCGCTGCGAGCCGGGCGTGTTGTCCACGGCGACGATCGCCAGGCCGCGCTCGGCCGCGTAGGCGACCAGTGACGGCACGTCCGGGTGGTGCTCGAGGTGCTGGTACCGGTCGGTGACCATCGCGCCGCGCCGGTTCCAGCGCCGCCGCCCGACGATGTGCACGGCCGCCGCGGCGAAGGCGTTCGCGGTGCGCACCACGGTGCCGATGTTGTGGTCGTGCTGGAAGTTCTCGATCGCGACGTGGAACGGGTGCCGCCGCCGGTCGATGTCGGCGACGATCGCCTCGCGCCGCCAGTACCGGTAGGCGTCCACGACGTTGCGGCGGTCGCCCTCGGCCAGCAGGTCCGGGTCGTAGCGCTCGTCGGCGGGCCACTCGCCCTCCCACGGGCCGACGCCCACCGGTTCCCGGGCGGTCCACTCGGTCGGGCCGGTCTCGTCGCTCATCGGACGTGCTCGCTGAGGTCGGCGAGCAGGTCCGCGGTCGCGATCGTGAGGTCCTGCTGGGTCATCTCGCCGGGGAACACCGCCGCGAGGTGCTCGGCGGTGAAGAACAGGGTCTGCGTGGTGAGCCGCTGTGCGACGTCGGGTGGGAGGTGGGCGGCGGCGTTCTGGGCTCGTACGGTGAGCGACGGCCCGGGCACCGGCCGTGGCACGAGGATCATGGTGGCGGCGCGCGTGGTCGAGAGGTGTTCGGTGCGGTAACGCAACTGGAGGACCCGCACCGGCGCGCCACGGCAGTTCCCGCCCAGCTGCAGGTTCACCGCGATGCCGTGGTGGTTGCCGGACCCGAGCACGTCGTTGAGGGTGACGAACGTCGCCTGCAGCGGCGGCACCGGTGAGTCGTCGGGCCGCCAGCCGGTGCGCGCGGCAAGTGCTTGCACCCCCTCGGCGAACGCGTCCTGCGCGGCACGCACCCGCGGGCGCACGACCAGCCCGGCGACCAGGCCGCAGAGCACGATGCCGAGCAGGATCAGGACGATGACCACACCGGTGATTGTGTCCTAGGCCTGCGGCATGGCGTGCGTGGCCGGGTGCTCACGGTGCTTCCAGCGCAGGTAGGCGCCCGCGTAGGAGAAGGCCACCAGCGCCAGCGCGACCACGGCGACCGCCGGCAGCATCGAGCGCGGGAACACCGTGTCGTAGAGGTAGTAGGCGTTGAACCCGCCGGGGAGCGGGCCCAGCCCCTGCAGGCCGCGGAAGTAGTCCTCCAGCGCGGTCAGCGGGCACGGGATCGGGAAGACGTTGACCAGCACGCCCCAGATGGCGAAAAACACGTGCACGAAAACACTGCGTGGCCAACGCCACGCGAGAAACCCGCCGAGGCCGATGTAAAGCAGGGCCAAAATGTGCACTCCGACCGTTATGTCGGCCAGAACTCCCGCGATCGTCACGCCGCCCCCTTCCCGCGATCCCCCTGGTATCGAGATTACTCCTGATCACGCCAGGAATGTCGACTCGAATTCCGGAGATCACTTCGGGGATTACCCCTAGGGGGCGGCGTGAATCGGCTACAGGCCGAGGTCGTCGAGGTCGAGCAGATACCGGTAGGCGAGGCCTTCCTTCTCGATCGCCTCGCGCGCACCGGTGCCGCGGTCGACGACCGTCGCCACGCCGACCACGGTCGCACCGGCTTCGTTGAGCGCCTCGACGGCGGTCAGCACGCTGCCGCCGGTGGTCGAGGTGTCCTCCACCGCGAGCACCCGCTGACCGGCGACCTCGATGCCCTCGATGCGGCGCTGCATGCCGTGCGACTTGGTGGCCTTGCGCACCACGAACGCGTCGAGCACCTTCCCGTCCGCCGACGCCGAGTGCAGCATCGCGGTCGCGACCGGGTCCGCGCCGAGCGTGAGCCCGCCCACGGCCACGTAGTCCCAGTCCGCGGTGAGCTGCCGCATGAGCCGGCCGATGAGCGGGGCCGCCGCGTGGTGCAGCGTGGCCCGCCGCAGGTCGATGTAGTAGTCGGCCTCCTTGCCGGAGGCCAGCGTCACCTTGCCGCGCACCACCGACAGCTCGGTGATGAGACGTGCCAGTTCGAACTTCGCTGCCTGATCCAACCCGGGGTTCGCCACGACGGGAAGTCTTACACACGACCACGACACCCCCGCGCCCTCGACGGTCAACGCGCGGCCACGGAGATCAACGAGCTGCGCGACCTGGTGGCGGGCAGCCGACGCCCGGTGCCGCCTCCCGCGACGCCCCGCGGGAGGCCGCGTGACCGGGCACGGCCGGGCGGCACCGGAGGACCTGGTCACCCACGACGACCCCTGGAGTTCGCGGACGCGGGCCTCGGCCCGATGCGCCGATGCAGCCGCAACGAGCCGCCGCAGCCGATGCCCACGCGCGAGTCCTGGTACGCGCTGCCGACCGGCGACACGGGCGCGGTTCTGGCGGAGTCCGCCCTCACGGACGCGATCCCGGTCACGATGCGCACGGGCACGTCCGCCTGGTAGCACGACCAGCCGTCCGGTGGCCAGGCGCATCTACGTCAGCCCAGCGCTGGACGCGGGAGGCCCGCAAGGCGCGGTGCGCGGCCTTGATCCGCCGGTTCGGCGCGGTGCACGTCTGGAGTGGCAACGCCGGTTCCGGCAGCGGGCTCACTGCCGCCTGAAGATCCCGCCCACCTGCGACGCGGGCCGGATCGCGGAGCGCATGGCCGTCCACCCGAACCGCAGCGGGGCGGTCACGCGTGTCAGCGGGCAGGGCGTGCTCGCCCTCAGCGGGAGCTGATCGTCCGCGCCACCTCGTCCACCACCGTTCGCGTCGACGGCTGCCACACCAGCCACGTCACCAGCTCCAGCGCCGGTTCCACCACCGGCCGCCACGGCCAGCCGGGCAGCAGGCGCGTTGCGGAGTGCTCGGTCAGCAGGACGGCGTCGGACTTCGTCGCCTCGGCGCAGGCCCGCGCGTGCTCGGAGAACTGCGCGAACTGCCACAGCGGCACCACCCCCGCGTCGTGGGCCGCGACCACCAGGCGGTCGTGCGCGACCGGCACCTGCTGCCTGCCGTGGGCGAGGATCCGCATCCCGTCCAGGTCGCGCAGGCGGCACGCGGCACCGTCGGCGAGCGGGTGGCCGGGCCGGACGGCGACCCCGAACGGCTGGTCGAACAACCGCGCGCCGCGCAGGCTGCCGACCGGCTGCTCGTGCACCAGCCCCAGGTCGAGCCGGCCCTCGCGGACCATTCGGAGCTGGTCGGTGCTGCTCGCCTCGGTGAGCGTGACCGCGGCGTGCGGCACCGCCGAATCGAGCGCGGCCAGCGTCGCCAGCAGCCAGTCCGCGGACAGCCCGGGCGGGATCCCGATCTCCACGACCTCCCGCGTCCGGCGCGCGGCCGCGTGCGTGGTTTCCCGGGTGGCGTCGGCCAGGCGCAGCAGGAGCACCGCGTGCGAGTGCAGCGCGACACCGGCCGGGGTGAGCGTCGTGCCGGTCGCGCCGCGCTCCAGCAGCGGCGCCCCGATGTCCCGTTCGAGCTGCCGGATCTGACGGCTCAGCGACGGCTGGGTGAGGTGCAGCCGTTCCGCCGCCCGGGTGAGCGAGCCCTCCGCCGCGACGGCGACGAAGTACCGCAGGTGCCGCAGCTCCACGCGTCCCTCCCCTGCCTGATAGGCATGACCGGCCTGATTAACCGGCATTGGACAGGCACGTGTCAAGGCACGTGTACTACTTCCTGCCTCTCAGGCAGGACATCGAAGGAGAAGGGACGCTCAACGATGAGTCGAACTCCCGGCCGGGACCCGTACCGCTGGGTGGTGCTGGTGCTGTCCTGGGCCGCGTTCACCATGACGTCGGTGGACCGGTCGACGTGGGGACCGGCGTCGGTGGCGGTGGGCGAGCACCTGGGGGTCTCGCTCGCCGGGCTGGGCGTCTTCGCCACCGGTTACTACGTCGGTTACGTCATCTCGAACGCGGCAGGCGGCGTGCTCACCGACTGGCTGGGCGCGCGCGTCGTGATGGGCGCGTCGCTGTTCCTCGCCGGCGGGTTCATGATCCTGTTCGGCGAGACCGACTCGGTCCCGGTCGGCATCGCCTTCCAGGCCGCGGTCGGGATCTTCGCCGGCTGCGACTACTCCGCCGGTGTGAAGCTGATCGCGCAGTGGTTCACGCCGAAGGACCGCGGGTTCGCGATGGGCGTGTTCATGACGGCGACCTCGCTGGGCACCGTGATCGCCAACGCGGTCGTGCCGCGCCTGCTCGTATCCGCCGGGTGGCAGACCTCCTACCACGTCTTCGGCGGCGCGTCGATGGTGATCGCGGTGCTGTGCCTGCTGCTGGTGCGCACGCGGAAGGAAGACACCACCGAGCGCGCGGTGCCGGACCTGCGCCCGCTGGCCCGCTCGCGCGACCTGTGGCTGCTCGGGGTGGCCGGGTTCGGCGGGCTGTGGGGCACCTACGGGTTCATCACCTGGTCCAACGCCCTGATGGTCAAGGGCATCGGCCTGAGCGGGGTGCAGGCGGGCGGGGTGGTCGCGATCTTCGGGATCACCGCGATCGCCGCGAAACCGTGCATCGGGTTCGTCTCCGACCTGCTCGGTGGCAGGCGGAAGGCGCTCACCGTGGTCGTGCTGGGCGCGTTCGTGGTGGCGCTGCTGGTGTTCGGCACCCGCGACAGCCTGTCCGGGTTCCTGTGGGTGGCGCCGTTCCTGGGCGTCGCGGCCTACGTCTACAGCCCGCTGATGGTCGCGATGATCCCGCGCATCGCCGGGGTGGGCCTGGCCGGTTCGGCGGCGGGCGCGACCAACGCGTTCTGGCAGCTGGGCAGCACGGTGGTGCCGGTGGTGCTGGGCGCGGTGTTCCAGGCGACCCATTCGTTCTTCGCGGCGTTCGCCACGCTGGCGGCGGGCCCGCTCGTGGGAGCGCTGCTGATGCTCGGCGTCCGGGAACAGCGGACGGCGCCTGATCGCGAGAAGGAGACCGTGTGAAGTACGACGTGATCGTCGCCGGGGGCGGGTCGGCCGGGATCGCTGCGGCGGTCGGCGCCCGGCGGGCCGGGGCCCGGACGCTGCTGATCGAGCGCGGCCCCTGTCTCGGCGGGGCGGCGACGCTGCGGAACGTGGTGACCTACTGCGGTTTGTTCACCCGCGACGACCGCGAACAGGTGGTGTTCGGTGTCGCCGGGGAAGTGCTCGACGGGCTGCGCGAGCTGGGGGCGGTGAGCGAGCCGACGCGGTTCACCGCGGTGGCCGTGGTGTTCGATCCCGAGGCGGTGAAACGGGTCGCCGACGACCTGTGCGACGCCGCCGGGGTGGACGTGCTGCTGCACTCGCACCTGCTCGGCGCGTCCAGAGTGGACGATCGGGTGCACGCGGTGCGGGTGGCCGACCACTCCGGCGTGCACGAGTACACGGCTTCGGTGTTCGTGGACGCCACCGGGGAGGCCGACCTGGCGCAGCACGCCGGTGCGGAGGTGCGGTACGGCAACGACGGCTGGGTGCAGAACGGCACGCTGGGCGTGCGGTTCGGCGGCATCCCGGCGGAGGCGCAGGTCACCCGCGAGGCCGTGCGCGAGGCGGTCCGGGCGGCGAAGGCGCGGGGTGTGCCCGGCCTGACCGCGGAAGGCGGGTTGATCGCGCGGATGCCGGTGTCCGGCGACGTGATCACCTACCTCGCCGACGAGGGCTACGACGCCCGCGACGCCGCCGACACGAGCCGGGCCGAACGCAGCGCCCGCCGGCAGGCCGCCGCGTACCTGCGGGTGATCCGGACGCTGCCCGGCTGCGCGGACGCCTACATCGTCAGCACCGGCCCGGAACTGGGCACGCGCGAGTCGCGGCACCTGGTCGGCCGGACCCAGCTGACCGAGAAGGACGTGCTCTCGCCGGGCCCGGTGGACGACGCGGTGGCGGTCGGCGCCTGGCCGATCGAGTACCACCCGGGCGTGGGAGTGCCGTCGGAGTGGCGGTTCATCGGCGAGCCCGGCTACTACGGCATCCCGCTCGGCGTCCTGTGGAGCCGGAACACGCCGAACCTGTTCTGCGCCGGCCGCACGGTGGACGGCGACCGCGGCGCGGGCGCGTCGCTGCGCGCCATGGGGACCGCCTTCGCAACCGGCCACGCGGCGGGCGTCGCGGCGGCGCTCAGCGCTCGCGGCGAGGTAAGCGCTCCCGCGGTACGCGAGGAGCTGCAGCGGCAGGGCGCGCGGCTACCGGACTGAGTCGCCCGGGGCGCGACCGCTGCCCACCCTCACGCAGCGGCGCCCCGGTTGCCGGGCTGCGGCGGCGGGGCGCGTGGGCGCGAGGCGATGCGCCAGGGGCGACTCGGCCCGGCCCCCTGCTGTGCCGGTGCAGCCTGCGCGGAAGTCCGCGCAGCGGCGCCCGGTTGCCGGGCTGCGGCGCCGGTCGCCTCGGGCGCGGGTGCTCGCGGATTCGCCGTGGGGCCGTGCGGCGAGGGTAGTTCCGCCGGCCCGCGTGTCGCGCTCGCCCGGTAATGCCGTCCGCGCAGCACCACCTACCGGCCTGCCCGGCGCGAGCATCTGCGCCCCCGTTCGGGCGGACGCGTCAAGGTCTCCGGTCACCTCTTGCGGCATCGCGCCGCTGAGCCAGAGCGTCGCGAAACCGTGCTCCGTCGCCAGCGCGGTCACCATGCCCGCCTTGTCGCGGAAGTGGTGGGCCGGCGCCGCGTGCGACGCCCCGGCCGGCGTGCCACGTTGCGCAGGCTCAGCGCCGCCGCGCCGGGCTCGCCGATCGTTTCGGCCGCCGTGTCCAGGATCGCGCGCCGGAGGTCGCCGTGGTGGTAGGAGCCCCTCGTCATCCTGGCCGTCGTCACGCGTCGGCATGCGGGAGCAGTGATGCAGGTCGTGTTCCTGGCCGCCACGCTGGCGGTGTTCGGGCACGCGCGGCAATCAGGCCCGGCTGAACCGCCCGGCCCACTCCCGCAGCTGGTCACGCAGTTCGGCCGGTTCGACGACCCGGAAGTCGGCGCCCAGTGAGCCCAGTGCCAGCGCCGGCCAGTCCAGGGACGCCGTCGTCATCCGCACCCGGCACCGGCCGGCGTCGACCTCCTCGACCGTCGCCCACCGGCCGATCCGCTCCCGCGCCACGGCCGCCGGAACGTCGACGAGCACCTCCACCTCGTACGGCTGCGGCAGCGCGCCGAGTGAGCTGCGGACGAACTCGGCGGCGTAGGCGGCGGGCAGCTCGCGCGGCCGGAACCGGGCGCCGGTGCCCGTCGGCTCGCTGAGCCGGTCGATGCGGAAGTTGCGCCACGCGTGCCGGGTCAGGTCGTAGGCGACCAGGTACCACTGGCGCCCCAGCGGGACCAGCCGCAGCGGCTCGACCTCCCGCGCCGACTCGCGGCCCGCGGCGTCCGTGTAGGCGAAGCGGATCCGTTCGTTGTCCCGGCAGGCCAGGGCGATCGTGGTGAGCAGGACCGGGTCGATCCGGGGCGCCGCCGCGCCGGACCACACGGCGGGCACGGTCATCGCCCGCAACGCGTCGACCCGGCGGCGCAGCCGCGCCGGCATCACCTGCACCACCTTCGCCAGCACCCGCACCGACGACTCCGCGATGCCCTCGACCGAACTCTGCGCGGCCGTCTGCAGCCCGACGGTCAGCGCGACCGCCTCTTCGTCGTCGACTACGAGCGGCGGCAGCGACGCGCCCGCGGCGAGCTGGTACCCGCCGTCGACGCCGCGCTGGGCCTCCACCGGATAGCCCAGCTCGCGCAGGCGGTCGATGTCCCGCCGCAGCGTCCGCGGCGAGACGCCCAGCCGGTCGGCCAGTTCACCGCCCGGCCAGTACCGGTGGGTCTGCAGCAGGGACAGCAACCGCAGCGTCCGCGAGCTCGTGTTCGCCATGTTCCCGATTCTCCCGCAATTGCGGCCAGGAAGTGGCCGCTTTGCCTTTTACCTTGGTCTCAACGACGACGAAGGGACTTGAAAATGACCTCCACCGAGACCGTCACCGGCGAGCGCGCGGACCTGCTGGCGATGCTGGCCAAGCACCGCTTCTTCCTGACCTTCACCACCCGTGGCCTCACCGACGACCAGGCCCGGCAGCGGACCACGAAGAGCGAGCTGTGCCTTGGCGGGCTGATCAAGCACGTGACCTCGGTCGAGCGGAACTGGGCGACCTTCATCGTCGAGGGCGCCTCCGCGATGCCGAACTTCGAGGAGATGACCGAGGCGGACTTCGCGCAGCGGGAGAACGAGTTCAAGCTGCTGCCGGACGAGACGCTGGCCGGCGTGATCGCCGAGTACGAAGCGGTCGCGCGCCGCACGGACGAGCTGGTCGCGACCGTGGACCTGGACGCGGTGCAGGAGCTGCCGAAGGCCCCGTGGTTCACCGACGAGGCGTGGTCCGCGCGCCGGGTGCTGATGCACATCATCGCCGAGACCGCCCAGCACGCGGGCCACGCCGACATCATCCGCGAGTCCCTGGACGGCCAGAAGAGCATGGGCTGACGGGTGTCAGCGGCGGCGTCAGCGCGGTGGCGGGCCGGTGTCAGCGCCTCCGGCGAAAGTTGTCCTCAACAGCGAGAACAACGAGCACAGGAGAGCACGATGCAGAACTTCGACACCCCCGCCCCGATCTCCGCCGTCGTCGACATCCCCGCCGGGAGCATCCGGTTCGTGGCCGCCGACCGGGCCGACACCGCGGTCGAGGTCCGGCCGGCGGACGCCTCGAAGCGGCGCGACGTGAAGGCCGCGGAGCAGACCACGGTGGCCTACGCCGACGGCGTGCTGCGGGTCGAGGCCCCGGCCGGGAACCAGGTCCTCGGCAGCTCCGGCTTCGTCGAGGTGACGGTCCAGCTGCCGGCCGGGTCCGCCGTCGAGGCGACGGCGGCCAGCGCGGAGGTGCGCGGCGTCGGGCAGCTGGGCGCGGTCACCGTCGAGGGCGCGCACGGCGAGGTCGAACTCGACGAGGCGACGAGCGTCCGCGTCACCACGCAGGCCGGCGACGTCACGGTCGGCCGCCTCACCGGTTCCGCGCGGATCAGCACCGGCAAGGGCGACATCCGCATCGCCGAGGCCGAGCGCGGCGAGATCGTGCTCCGCGCCCAGGCCGGCGACCTGTCGATCGGTGCCGCCGCCGGGGTGTCCGCCACGCTGGACGCGGGAACCGACTACGGCCGCATCCACAACGCGCTGCGGAACACCGGCGACGCCGGGCTCACCATCCACGCGACCACGGCCTACGGCGACATCAGCGCCCGCAGCCTGTGACTCCTCAGGTGCGGTCGCGCCCCGCGACCAGGCTGCTGATCCGACGCAGCAGGCCGCGGGGCAACAGACCGCCGATCGCCACGACCGCCTTGTACTGCGGGGACGGGATGGAGATGACCTTGCCGCGGCGCAGGTCCGCCAGGCCCTCGGCGACCACCCGGTCCGCGGAGAGCCAGAACGCCTTCGGCCCCGGCTTCTCCAGCCCGGCGCGCTCGTGGAACTCGGTTTCGGTGAAGCCGGGGCACAGCGCGGTCATCCGGATGCCAGGCGGCAGCGCCGCGGCGATGCCCTCGGTGAAGGACGTGACCCAGTTCTTGCTCGCCGTGTACGTCGAGCCGCGGCCGGAGAAGAAACCGGCCACGCTGGAGACGTTGATGATGTCGCCGCGGCCCCGCTCGATCATCCCGGGCAGGGCCGCGCGCGTCAGGCGCAGCACGGCGGTCACGTTCACGTCCAGCTGCGCCTGCAGCTCGTCGACCGGCGCGGTCCAGAACTCCCCGGCCAGGCCGAACCCGGCGTTGTTGACCAGCAGGTCGACCGGCTCCGCGGCCAGCCGCGCCTCGACCGCCGCCCGGCCGTCCACCGTGGCGAGGTCGGCGGGCAACGCCACCGCCTTGATCCGGTGCCGCTGCGACAGCTCACCGGCAAGCGCTTCCAGCCGCTGCGCGTTGCGGGCGACGAGGACCAGGTCGTAATCCTCCTCGGCGAGCCGGCGCGCGAACGCGGCGCCGATCCCGGCGGTCGCGCCGGTGACGAGCGCGGTGCTCACTGGGCCGGCCCGGCCGGTGGCGGCGTGCTCAGGCCCGGCTGCTCGGACTGGCCGGGCTGCCAGTGCCGGGTCGCGCCGGCGTCGTACTCCTCGTCGAACGGGTCCACGATGTCGGCGATCTCGCCGAGGTCGCGCAGCAGGCGCTCCAGGCGGGACGGCCCGGCCTGCGGCGCGACGCTGGCGAGCACCCACTCGTTCTCCAGCCACGCCACGCCGACGTCCCCGCCGAGCGCGTCGGCGGCGTCCACGAGTTCCTGGGTGATGACCGCGCGGGCGCCCTCGGGGTCGTCCGCGAACGCGTAGCGCTGGCCCACCGGGCCGAGCAGCTCCGGCATGTCCGCGCGCTGGAACGGCACGCTCGCCAGCCACAGCTCGACGAGCACCGGGTGCACGCGGTTGCAGCGCACGGCGACCACGACCGCCGGGATCTGGCCGTCGGCCTCGATGTCGAACACGAACACCGGGCGGCGGCCGTCGGCGGTGAAGGTCGAGCCGACGACGACGTTGACCGCCGTCTCGGCGCGGAAGTACCCGAGCGCGCCGCCGGACCACTGCCGGACGAGCCGCTCGTCCTCCTCCACGAACTGCCATCCGCGCAGGTCGGACCAGCGCATCCGCTCCCGGTTGCGGGAGCCTTCCCTGGTCCGGTCCACGGCGAGCAGCAGCAGCCCTGCCACCAGTGCGACGGCGGCGATGACGAACCAGACCCACGCCGGAATACCCACGAGGGTGAGGGTAGCGCGCCGGGCCGCTGAACCAAGGTCAGCGGCCCGTGTCGCAACCCGTTAGTCCACCCGGGTGACCACGAGCGTGTCCCCGGAGTCCAGGTCGGGCACGTCCACCCGCACCGCGTCGCCGTCTCGGACCTCACCGGCCAGCAGCTTCTTCGCCAGCTGGTCGCCGATCGCCGACTGCACCAGCCGGCGCAGCGGCCGGGCGCCGTAGATCGGGTCGAACCCGTTCAGCGCGAGCCAGTCGCGGGCGCCCGGGGTGACCTCCAGCGTCAGCCGGCGCTGGGCCAGCCGCGCCGCCAGCTTCGCCACCTGGATGTCCACAATGGACGTCAGCTGCTCGGTGTCGAGCGAGTGGAACACCACGATGTCGTCCAGCCGGTTCAGGAACTCCGGCTTGAAGTGCCGCTGCACCGTGGACAGCACCGCGTCCCGCCGCTGGCGCTCGTCGAGCGCGGCGTCCGCGATCGCCTGCGAACCGAGGTTCGAGGTCAGGATCAGGATCGCGTTGCGGAAGTCGACCGTGCGGCCCTGGCCGTCGGTCAGCCGCCCGTCGTCGAGCACCTGCAGCAGCACGTCGAACACGTCCGGGTGCGCCTTCTCGACCTCGTCCAGCAGCACCACCGAGTACGGCCGCCGCCGGACGGCCTCGGTCAGCTGGCCGCCCTGGTCGTAGCCGACGTACCCCGGGGGAGCGCCGACCAGCCGCGCGACGCTGTGCTTCTCGCTGTACTCGCTCATGTCGATGCGGGTCATCGCGCGCTCGTCGTCGAACAGGAACTCCGCCAGCGCCTTGGCCAGCTCGGTCTTGCCGACGCCGGTCGGGCCGAGGAACAGGAACGAACCGGTCGGCCGGTCCGGGTCGGCGACCCCGGCGCGCGTGCGGCGCACCGCGTCCGCCACCGCCGTCACGGCCTCGCGCTGGCCGACGACCCGCCTGCCCAGCTCCTCCTCCATCCGGAGCAGCTTGCCGGTCTCGCCCTCCAGCAGGCGGCCGGCCGGGATGCCGGTCCACGCGCTCACCACGTCGGCCACGTCGTCGCTGCCGACCTCTTCCTTGAGCATGACATCGGCCGCGGACGAGCTGTTCGCGGTGTTGCGCTGCGCCGCCTCCAGCTCCTTCTCCAGCGCCGGGATCTTGCCGTAGCGCAGCTCGGCGGCCCGGCCCAGGTCGGCGTCGCGCTCGGCCCGGTCGGCCTCGCCGCGCAGCTGTTCCAGCTGCTCCTTCAGCTCGCGGACCTTCTCGATCGAGCCCTTCTCGTTCTGCCAGCGGGCGGTGAGCGCCGACAGCTCCTCGCGCTTCTCGGCCAGCTCGGCGCGCAGCGCGGCCAGCCGCTCGATCGAGGCCGGGTCCTCCTCCTTGGACAGCGCCATCTCCTCGATCTCCAGGCGCCGCACGGCGCGCTCGACCTCGTCGATCTCGACGGGCCGGGAGTCGATCTCCATGCGCAGCCGGGAGGCGGCCTCGTCCACCAGGTCGATCGCCTTGTCCGGGAGGAACCGCGCGGTGATGTAGCGGTCGGACAGCGTCGCGGCCGACACCAGCGCGGCGTCGGTGATGCGGACACCGTGGTGCACCTCGTAGCGCTCCTTGAGGCCACGCAGGATGCCGATGGTGTCCTCCACCGACGGCTCGCCGACCAGCACCTGCTGGAAGCGCCGCTCCAGGGCGGCGTCCTTCTCGATGTGCTGGCGGTACTCGTCGAGCGTGGTGGCGCCGACCATGCGCAGCTCACCGCGGGCGAGCATCGGCTTGATCATGTTGCCGGCGTCCATGGCGCTCTCGCCGGTCGCGCCCGCGCCGACGATGGTGTGCAGCTCGTCGATGAAGGTGATGACCTGTCCGGCCGACTCGGTGATCTCCTTCAGCACGGCCTTGAGCCGCTCCTCGAACTCACCGCGGTACTTCGCGCCGGCGACCATCGAACCCAGGTCCAGCGCCACGACCCGCTTGCCGCGCAACGACTCCGGCACGTCACCGGCCACGATCCGCTGGGCCAGGCCCTCGACGATCGCGGTCTTGCCGACGCCCGGCTCGCCGATGAGGACGGGGTTGTTCTTGGTGCGCCGGGACAGCACCTGGACCACCCGGCGGATCTCCGCGTCGCGGCCGATCACCGGGTCCAGCTCGCCCTTGCGCGCGCGGTCGGTCAGGTCGACGCCGTACTTTTCGAGCGCCTTGAACGTGCCCTCGGGGTCGGGGCTGGTGACGCGGGCCGAGCCGCGCACCTTGGTGAACGCCTCACGCAGCGCGTCCGGGGTGGCGCCGTGCCGCTTCAGCAGGTCGGCCACCTGACCGCCCTCCGCGGCGAGGCCCACCATCAGGTGCTCGGTGGAGACGTACTCGTCGCCGAGTTCGGTCGCGAGCTTCTGGGCGTGCGTGAGCGACTTGACCGCCGGCGGGTCGAACTGCGGTGTGGACACGGTCGCGCCGGTCGCCGAGGGCAGCCCCTGCGTGATCGGCTCCAGCTCCTTGTGCACCTGCCGCGGATCGGCGCCCACCGCCGTCAGCAGGGGACCGGCCAGCCCGTCGCCCTGCGCCAGCAGCGCGCCGAGCAGGTGTGCGGCGGTGACGCTGGGGTTGCCCGCCACGGTCGCCGCCTGCGCCGCCGACGAGATCGCCTGCTGGGTCTTCGTCGTCGGGTTGAAAGCGTCCATCCCACACTCCATGTCGCATGCCTGCCGGAGACCTTCCTCCAGGTCCCTCGACATCTACAACGTCAACAAAGTTGAGCGTGTTCCGCTCAACCCGGATTTTCTCTTGCCGAATGGTCGAGGCATGCCTGATGGTCCTTGCGAGCCGGTCGCGCCCAGCTCGGCGAACTGCCCGACCCGTCGCTGCCGGACGCGTCACTCGTCTTCGCGCTGTCCCCGTTACCTTTTTCGTGGTTCCTGATCAAGGAGCTGTGGTCGCCAGGTTCGGTATGACTGATGCCCCCAGTCGAGGTCATGATCCGGGGGGTGGTGTCGCCGGGCCTGGTGGCATCGGGGGACCG
>NZ_PQHY01000093.1:0-24084 GCF_003385175.1 Amycolatopsis ruanii | reverse complement strand
CCTGGCGGCCCCTCCCAGAACCCTGGCGCGGTGTGATCGTCGTCCGCGGGGCTGTGACGTGCGGCAAAAGTGCGCTGGGCGGGGCGCGACCAGCTGTTAGCGTGCTCGAACCGCCCCGTAGTCCCGGAAGGTGCCCGGAAGTGTCCGCCGACCTGTCGTCCGTCATCGCGGCCACCGCGCAGTGGCTGCTGCGCGCGTACCCGCCCGAGCGCGGCCCCCTGAGCGCCGCCCTCGCCGAGGCGCAGTGCCGCCAGGCCGCGACCGTCGCCGCGTGGCTGCGCTACCCCACCGCCCTGGACGCCGGGCTCCTCGACGTCGTCGGCCCCGGCGGGTCCGGGCGGCTGGACTGGGTCGCGGGAGTCGACGTCGTGCCGGGCGAGGACACCGCCTGGCGCACCTGGGTCGACGAGGTCGTCGCCAGCTGGGCGGCCTGCCTGCTCGCCGACCGCGAACTCGCGCTGGCCGCCGCCGCGACCGTCACCGGCTCCGTCCACGCCGCCGGTCTCGCCCCCGACTTCCGCCGCCTCACCGACCCCGACCTCCGCGACCGGCAGGCGGCCGTGCTGCTGCGGCACCCCGACCTGCTCTCCCCGGTGGCCGACCTGCACCGGGCCGGCCTGCTCGACCGGCTGGGCGGCGGAGCCGCGCGCGCCGCCTGAGCAAGTCCACTGTGGACCGTTCCGGAAACCGCGTGACGACGCGGGCCGGAGCGGTAGGGTCGCCGGATGACCATGACCCAGCTCGTCGCGCTCGCCGGCGTGATCGTCCTCGGCGCGATGGCGCCAGGACCGGACTTCGTGATCGTCAGCCGCAACGCGCTGGTCTCCGGGCGCCGCGCCGGCATGGCGTGCGCGGCGGGCATCACCGCCGGGGTGTTCTGCTGGGCGATCGTGACCGCGCTCGGGCTCGCCGGGCTGCTCGCGGCGTCCGCGGTGGCGTTCACGGTGGTCAAGCTCGCCGGTGCGGCCTACCTGCTGTTCCTGGGGATCCGGGCCCTGCTCGCCGCGCGCCGCGGCCGGTACACCGCACCCGAGCCGGCCGCGGAAGCCGGCAGCGCGTTCCGCCAGGGTCTGGTGTGCAACCTGCTCAACCCCAAGGTCGCGGCGTTCTTCCTCGCGCTGCTGCCCCAGTTCGTCCCCGGCGGCGCCGGGCCCGGTGACCACCTGCTGCTGGCCGTCGTGGCGTCCGGGGTGACGCTGGCGTGGTTCCTGGTGCTGGCGAACGTCGTGGGCGCGCTGCGGCGGCGGCCGTCCGCGGCGCGGGTGCGGCGCGGGATCGACGCCGTGATGGGCACGCTACTGGTCGGGCTCGGGGTGCGGATTGCCCTGCCCTGACCCGGGGACGGAAGGACTCCACCGCACGCCGGTCTTCCCAGCCAGCGACAGCGTCGGCATCGCCTGCCACGTGTGGGAGCGGGACTCAGGCCTGCCGTTCGTGCCCGTGGCGCGGCTCAACCCGGCTGTCCGTAGCGCTCCCCCACGAAATCACCCAAGCGGTGGGCGAAGGTTTCCAGCGTCGCGGCTGCCTTGTGGCGCGCGTCCCACGCCGCGGTCAGCTTGATCTCCAGCCGGCGCTCCCCCGTGCGCACCCGCAGCGGCACCAGCCCGAACCGCGGGTCGTCCGACACCAGGGCCACTCCCCGGCCCGCCGCGGCGTGCGCCTGCGCCACCGTGCCGTTCGCGGCCTCGATGACCCGCGCGTAGGTGGTGCCCAGCTCGAGCAGCGCCGCGTCCAGCGACTGCCGCGCGGTGAACGCCGGCGGCAGGATGATCACCTGCTCCTCCAGCACCTCCGCGAGCGGCACGCTCCCCCGGCCCCGCCACGGGTGCCGCTCCGGCACGTACGCCCACACCGGCAGCACCGCGAGCCGCCGCGAGCGGTAGGGCGCGCGGGGCGCGGCCGTGGCGATCGCCAGATCGGCGCCGCGCGCCAGCGTCTCCACCGCGGACAGCCCGTCCGCGCCCAGGACGTCGATCGTCGGGTCCTCGGGCGCCAGCGTCGCGATGAACGGAGCCACCACGTCGGTCAGCGTCACCGTCGGCGCGCCGATCGTCAGCCGGTCGATGCGGCCGTGCGCGTGGAACGTCGCCGCCGTCTTCAGCGCCTCGGCCCGCTCCAGCACGTCCCGCGCGTCCGCCAGGCGGGCCCGCCCGACCCGGGACGGCGTCATCCGCCGCCCCGCCCGGTCGAACAGGTCCGCGCCCAGCTCCTCCTCCAGCTGCCGCAACTGCCGCGACAGACTCGGCTGGGTGATGTGCAGCAGCTGGGCCGCCCGGCTGACCGTGCCCGCCTCGCAGGTCACCACGAAGTACCGCAGGTGCCGCAGCTCCATCATGCCTCCCGGGCATCGAAATTCTGCCAATCAAGTATTGGACAGCATGACCGGCCGGTTCCGAAACTGGGGCATGACCACGAGCACGGACACAGGCATCCGCCAGCAGCGGCGGCTGGAGACGGCGATCCCGGGACCGCTGTCCCGCGAACTCATGACGCGCAAGGGCGCCGCGGTCGCCGCGGGCGTCGGCACCACCATGCCGGTCTTCGCGGCCGCGGCCGGCGGCGGGATCGTGGTGGACGTCGACGGCAACCACCTGATCGACCTCGGCTCGGGCATCGCGGTCACGACCGTCGGCGCGAGCAACCCGCGGGTCGTGGCGGCCGTGCGGGAGCAGGTGGAGGCATTCACCCACACCTGTTTCATGGTCACGCCGTACGAGGGATACGTGGCCGTCGCCGAATCACTCAACCGGCTGACACCCGGTGATCACGACAAGCGCACGGCGTTGTTCAACTCGGGTGCCGAGGCGGTCGAGAACGCGGTCAAGATCGCGCGGTCGCACACCGGCCGGCACGCGGTGGTGGTGTTCGACCACGCCTACCACGGCCGCACCAACCTGACGATGGCGATGACCGCGAAGTCCATGCCGTACAAGCACGGGTTCGGGCCGTTCGCGTCCGAGGTCTACCGGGCGCCGCTGTCCTACCCGTTCCGCGACGGCGGCCTGGACGGCGCCGAGGCCGCGCGCCGGGCGCTGGAGGTGGTCGAGAAGCAGGTCGGGGCGGCGAACCTGGCGGCCATGGTGATCGAGCCGATCCAGGGCGAGGGCGGGTTCATCGCGCCCGCGCCGGGGTTCCTGCCCGCGCTCGCGGAGTGGTGCCGCGCGAACGGGGTGGTGTTCGTCGCCGACGAGGTGCAGACCGGGTTCGCCCGCACCGGCGACTGGTTCGCCTGCGACCACGAGGGTGTCGTGCCGGACCTGATCGTGACCGCGAAGGGCATCGCGGGCGGGCTGCCGCTGTCGGCGGTGACCGGGCGCGCGGAGATCATGGACGCCGCGCACACCGGCGGGCTGGGCGGCACCTACGGCGGCAACCCGCTGGCGTGCGCCGCCGCGCTGGCCGCGATCGAGACCATCGAGCAGGACGGGCTGGTGGCACGGGCGCGCGAGATCGGCGCGCTGCTCACGTCCCGGCTCCGCGCGCTGGCCGACCCCCGGATCGGGGACGTGCCCGGCCGCGGCGCGATGATCGCGGTCGAGCTGGTGCGGCCCGGCTCGCTCGATCCGGACCCGGCGCTGGCGAAGGCGGTCGCGGCGGCGGCCCACGAGCGGGGCGTGATCGTGCTGACCTGCGGCACCCACGGCAACGTCCTGCGTTTCCTGCCCCCGCTGACGATCAGCGACGAACTGCTCCACGACGCGATGGACGTCCTCGCCGAGGCGTTGCGCGCCTAGCGCTCCTGGGGGTGGGTAGCCAGCGGCTCGACCGTGACGTCCCTCCACGGCCACATGGCAGGGACGTCAGCGCGTCGTGCAGGGTGGCCGGGTCCTCGGCGTCGTAGAGGCCGATCGTGGCGTTGCGGCCGGGGACCCGCCACAGCGGCTTCAGCACGCCCTCGGCCCGCAGCTGCATCGCCCGCTCCCGTTCCGCCTCGCGCAGCCGGTCGCGGGTCTGGCCGGGCGTGTCGGCGGGCAGCCGGTTCTCGGTGACCATCGCCTCGTGGCCGGTGCCGATCATCAGCACCGGCCACCCCCGCGCGGCCGCCCGGGCCGCGTGCGGCTGGAACACCCGCATCCAGCCGGTGCGCTCGACGAACGCCGCCGGCACCCGCTGCACCGCGCCGGACAGCCGCAGCGGTTCGGTGCAACCCAGCCACGGGCGCGGGGTCAGCCGCGCGCTCAGCCGGTCCACATCGGACCGCTCGGTGACGCCCAGCACCCGCAGCGGCCGCACCGGGATCAGCCACCCGAAGCCGGGCCCGGCGACCGACTCGCGGTAGTGCGCGGCGATCTCCTCCGGCTGCAGGGCGATCGCCGCGTCGCCGTCGAACGCGTCCAGGTACACCCGCCGCGTCACGCGATCCGGCACCCGGTCGGCCACGCCGGTGATCACCTGCCCGGCGTAGCTGTGCCCGACCAGCACCACGTCGTGCAGGTCCCACGCCTCGATCAACGCCACCACGTCCTGGACGTGCGTGCCCAGGCCCACCCCCGGGATGCAGGGTGTGCGCCCGGTCGCTGAGACCGGTCAGCGTCGGCGTGTGCACCTCGTGCCCGGCGGCGGTGTTGGACGCGGGCACGTGGTAGGTCTCGTGCACCCGCCAGAGGTGCCCGCTCAGCGCGCCGCGCATCACCAGCCACATGATCAGCTCGATCCCCTCCGTCCCCCAACGCCAACTACGGATCGTCCAGCTTCGACTCCGTCACCGACGCCGACGGCAACCTCGTCGCCCTGTCCCTGGCCACCGTCGACCCGGACGTCACCCTCGGCGCCGAGGTCACCGTCCAGCCGCACCCACAGTTCCCCGTGCGTGCCGTCGTCAGCCCCGCGCCCTACTCGGCGATGGCGCGCGAGAGCTACCGGCCCGGCTGGCGCACCGCGGTCCCGGTCTGAGGCAGCCGGCTCAGGAGAAGCCGACCGCCGCGACCATCAACGGGATCAGCAGCATGATCAGGATCGCGCCGATGACGTCGAACGCCGCGCCGGAGCGGATCATCTTGGTGATCGGCACCGCGCCGGAGCCGTAGACGATCGCGTTCTGCGGGGTCGACACCGGCAGCATGAACCCGAACGACGCGGCGAAGGTCGCCGCCAGCGCCGGGGTGAACGGATCCACCCCGGCGGCCAGCGCGATCGGGATGACGATCGGCACGACCACGGCCGCGGACGCGGTGTTGGACGTCGTCTCCGACACCAGGATCGCCAGCAGCACCGCGAAGATGGTGAGCGCGAGCCCGCTGCCGATCCCGAGCGCCCCGGCCAGCCCGTTGCCCACCCGCTCCGCGAGCCCGGTGCTGGACAGCAGCGATCCGAAGATGATGCCGCTGCCGAACAGCAGGACAGTGCCCCAGTCGATGCGGGCCGCCTCGGACCAGGTGAGCGTGAACCGGCGCTGCGCCCAGTTCGTCGGCAGCACGAACAGCAGCGCCGCGCCGAGCACGGCCACGATGCCCTCGTCGAGCCGGTCGCTGATCAGCTCGTAGGCGCGGGAGTCGTTGCCGGCCACCAGGGCCACGATGCCGGGCGTCACCCACAGCACGACGGTGATGGTGAAGGCGATCAGCGTGTTGCGCTCCGCGGGCGAGAACCGGCCCAGCTTCGCCCGCTCGCCGGCCACGTACTCCTCGACGCCGGTGAGCTTGCGGATCTCCGGGCGGTTGAGCAGGATCAGCAGCACCACCAGGATCACGAACATCGCCACGCAAGCGGGCAGCGCCATCGTGGTCCACTGCAGGAACGAGATCCGCTCGCCGGTGGCCTCCTCGATCAGGCCGCGCCCGATCAGGTTGGGCGGCGAACCGATCGGCGTGAGCAGGCCGCCGACGCTGGCGCCGTAGGCGAGCACGAGCATCAGCGCGATGCCCACGCGCAGCCGCAGCGGGTCGAACCGCTCCCCCTCCGGCGTCCGGCCGCGGATCAGCTCGGCGATGACGGTGAGCAGGCCGACCGCGGTCGGCAGCAGCATCGCGACCGTCGCGGTGTTGGAGATGAACGCCGACAGCACGCAGGTGACGAACCCGAGCGCGGCGATCACCCGCCAGGTGCTGCGGCCCACGCCCGGGATGGCGAGGATGAAGAAGGCGAACCGCCGCGCCAGCCCGTGCCGCAGCATCGCCTGCGCCAGGATGAACGCCCCGATGAAGACGAACACCGTGGACGAGCCGAACGGCTCCAGCACGTCGTCGGCGGGCAGCACGCCGAGCACCACGATGGCGGCGACCCCGATCAGGCCGCCGATCGGGATCGGCACCGGTTCGCACACCCACAGCACCACCACGCCGAGCAGCACCGCGGCCAGGGTCTGCTGGCCGGAGTCCAGGGTGGTGGGCACGAACAGGAAGACGATGGTCACGAGCGGGGCGAGCACGAACCCGACGGTCCGCCGGGCCCGCTCGAACCGCTCCTCCGCCGGGGACAGCTTCTGCTCCGCGAGGCCCCGGTAGGTGCCGCCGGTCAGCAGGGCCGAGGTCACGCTCTCCGTACGCTCACGCTCTCTGGTGCGTTCCTCACTTGTGGACATACAGGGACGATAGCGACAGAACGTGACCCGCGTCACTCTTCGGTGTGAGGCGAATCAATCGGTCGAGTCAGCTCGGCGCGGCCGGGGACCCAGGATCAGCATGACGGCCTCGGTCGCCACGTCCACCGTCCCGGCCAGGTTCCCGCCCTCCTCCAGGGTGATCGCGATCAGCTCGCGCAACCCGCCGAACAGGGTGATCGCCAGCTCACGCGACGGGGGCACCACGCCCGCCGCCCGCAACTCGGGGGTGTCCGCCAGCGTGCGCATCAGCGCCACGAACGAGTCCATCGTCTCGCGGGACAGCGCACGGCCCGCTTCGCCGAGCGAGGGCGCGGCCCGCATCCAGCTCAGGCACAGGGCGGGGTCGCTCTCCATCGAGGAAATCAGCGCCTCGACCGCCTGGCGCGCCTGCACCTGCCACGGCGCGTCCCGCTCGACCGCGGCCGCGATGTCCCGCACCATCCGCGCGTTGGTCTGCCGCAGCAGCTCCACGAAGCACTCCTGCTTGCTCGCGAACTGCTCGTAGAAGGTGCGCTTGGACGTGCGGGCGTGGTTGACCACGTCGGCGATCGTGACGTCGTGGTAGTCGCGTTCGCGCACGGCCGCGGCCATGCCCTGCAGGAGCCGGTCGCGAAACCCGGTGCCCGCCACGTCGACGTCGGTCACGCCGCCAACCTAACCCAGCCGCTTGACCGGGCGGCACGTCCGGCTCTACGGTGCGTGGTACCCGTCAGTACCACGGTGGAGGTGTCGTGATGGCGCGGCTGCGGGACGGCGTGAAACCGGTGGTGCGCTGGGGCGTCGGCCACGCGCTGCCACGCACCGCGCTGCGAGCCGCGGCCCGGCGCGGCGACCTGCAGGCGCGGCTGGTGGCCGAGGCCGCGGTGTCCCCCACCGCCGCGCTGACCGGCCTGTTCGACGAGATCCGCGGCCACGGCCCGCTCTACCGGGGCTCCTTCGCCTACGTCACGACGAGCCACGCGGCGGTGAAGGAAGTGCTGACCAGCAACGACTT
Source organism: Amycolatopsis ruanii (assembly GCF_003385175.1). NCBI lineage: Bacteria > Bacillati > Actinomycetota > Actinomycetes > Pseudonocardiales > Pseudonocardiaceae > Amycolatopsis > Amycolatopsis ruanii. The sequence goes on along the minus strand of NZ_PQHY01000093.1, from coordinate 16,549 downwards.
CCGCGCCGGCGTGGGCGCCGCGCCGGACGGGGTGCTCGCGCGGCTGAGCGACTGGTCGGCGACCGGCACGCTGCACCCGATCGCGCCGCCGTCGCTGCTGGCGACCGAGCCGCCGGACCACACCCGCTACCGCAAGCTCGTCACCCGCGTGTTCACCGTCCGCGCGGTGGAGAAGCTGCGGGTGCGCACCGAGGAGATCGCCCGCGAGCTGCTGGACGCGCTCGATCCGGACCGGCCGGTGGACCTGGTGGCGGCCTACTGCGCGCTGCTGCCGGTGACCGTGATCGCCGAAATCCTCGGGGTGCCGCCGGAGCAGCGGCAGCGCGTGCTGGAGCTGGGCACCGCGGCCGCGCCGAGCCTGGACCTGGGGCTGCCGTGGCGGGAGTTCCGCGCGGTCGAGTCGGCGCTGGCCGATTTCGACGCCTGGCTCGCCGGGCACCTGGACCACCTGCGCGCCCGTCCCGGCGACGACCTGCTCAGCCAGCTGGTGGCCGCGCGCGAGGACGGGGTGGGGCTGACCGATCTGGAGCTGCGCGCGACCGCCGGACTGGTGCTCGCGGCGGGCTTCGAGACGACGGTGAACCTGCTCGGCAACGGCATCGCCCTGCTGCACGACCACCCCGATCAGCTCGCGGCGCTGCGCGCGGAGCCGTCGCTGTGGCCGAACGCGGTCGACGAGATCCTGCGCGCCGACCCGCCGGTGCTGCTCACCGGGCGCACCTGCCTGCGCGACACGGAGGTCGGCGGGGTGCGGGTGCGCGGCGGCTCGGTGGTGACGACGATCCTGGCCGGCGCGAACCGCGACCCGGCGGTCTTCGCGGACCCGGCCCGGTTCGACGTGCGCCGCGCCAACGCGCGCGAGCACATCTCGTTCTCGGCGGGCCGGCACTACTGCCTGGGCGCCGCGCTGGCCCGCATGGAGGGCGAGATCGGGCTGCGGACGCTGTTCGACCGCTTCCCGGAGCTGCGCCTCACCGGCGGCGCGACCCGCCGGAGCACCCGGATCCTGCGGGGCTTCGAGCACCTGCCGGCACGCCTGCGCTGACTAGGGCGACACCGCGACGCCGAGGTAGTCCGCGCCGAGGAACCTCGGGGAGCCCTTCTCGTAGAACCGGTCGGCCTCGCGGATGACGAAACCCGCTCCGGTGATCACGTCGGTGATCGGGCGGTCGAGGTGGCAGCCGCCGAAGAGGCGGGCCTGCAGCGGGTCCAGGCGGTGCTGCCAGCGCCGCACCCCGCGGTCGGGAGCGAGGCCGTGGTCGAGGAAGTGCAGCGTGCCGCCCGGTTTCAGCACGCGCCGGACCTCCCTCAGCGCCGATCCGGCATCCGGGATCGTGCACAGCGTGTAGGTCGACAGGGCGGTGTCGCAGGTGGCGCCGGGCAGCGGCAGGGACTGCCCGTCCAGGCCGGACCGCTCGACCGGCACCGGCGAGGCGGCCACCCGTTCCGCGGCCAGCTTCCAGGCCACGTCGGAGGGCTCGATCGCGTCCACGGCCGTCACCGCGGCCGGGTAGAACGGGACGTTGTGCCCGGAACCGAAACCGATCTCCAGGACCCGCCCGTGCAGGCCGGCGCACACGCGGGCCCGGTACGGGTTCGCCACCTCCAGCCCGCACAGCACGTCGATCACGCGCGGCAGGACCTGCTGCTGGTAGATGCCCATGACACAGCCTGACCGATGCGGGCGGCGTCCGGTAGGGCCGGAAGGCCCGCAACCGCGGTCCGAAGTGGACGACGACGGCGTGCGCCTCACCCCAGCGTGAGCGTGATCCGCTTCAGGCGGGCCGGCTCGGTGATCAGGTCGTAGCCGCCGACCCGCTCGCCGGTGATCGTGAAGCGGATCGCCAGGCGGAGGCGGCCGTCCGGCGCGATCACCAGGCCCGGCTCGCCGTCGAGGAGGGCGAAGTCCGCGAACCGGGCGTTCCGGCCGAACACGACGATCTCCTTCGCCACCCGGCGGGCGCCCCGCACCTCGGGGCGGCCGTCGGCGCGGCGCACCACGTCCGGGCTGAGCACCGCGACGATCGCGTCGAGGTCGCCGGTCCGGGACGCCGCCAGGAACGCCTCGATCACCCGCCGGTGCCCGGCCGTATCGGGGCTCGGGGCGGCGCCGCGGACCTTCGCGCGTGCCCGGCTGGCGAGCTTCTTCGCCGTCGCCGTGGTGCGGCCGACGATCGGGGCGATCTCGTCGAACGGCACGGCGAACACGTCGTGCAGCACGAACGCGACCCGCTCGTCGGGCCCCAGCCGGTCCAGCACCACGAGCAGCGCGCGGCCCACCTCGTCGGCGAGCAGCACTTCCCGGTCCGCGCCCGGCGCCGGGTCCGGGTCCGCCTCGGGCTCGTGCCGGGCGCGCTGCCGCAGCACGTCCAGGCACACGCGGGACAGCACGGTGCGCAACCAGCCGGCCGGGTTGCGCACCTCGGCGGTGTCCGTGCGGGCCATGCGCAGCCACGTCTCCTGGACGGCGTCCTCGGCGTCGGCGAGCGAGCCGAGCATGCGGTAGGCCACGCCGATCAGGTGGTCGCGATGCGCTTCGAATTCCACCGGTCACCTTTCCCCGTCGTCGGTCGTCACCACCCTAGGACCACGAGGAGGAAGGACCACTGTGGACGTCTACGAAGCGGTGGCGACGCGCCGGGCGGTGCGCGCGTTCGACGGCACCCCGGTTCCGCACGAGGTGCTCGCGCGGGTGCTGCGGGCGGCGTCGCGGGCGCCGTCCGGGGGAAACCTGCAGCCCTGGCACGTGTACGTGGTGACCGGGGAGCCACTGGCGCAGCTGAAGAAGCGGACCGCCGAGCGCGTGGCGGCGGGCGACCCCGGCGACGAGCGCGAGTACACCATGTACCCGCCCGATTTGCCGTCTCCGTACCGGGAACGCCGATCCGCGGCGGCGGCGCAGCGCTACCGCGGCATCGCCCGCGACGACGCCGCCGCGCGCCAGGCGGCGGTCGCGCGGAACTGGGACTGCTTCGGCGCCCCGGCCGCGCTGTTCTGCTACCTGGACCGGACCATGGGCGCGGCCCAGTGGGCGGACGCGGGAATGTACCTGCAGACGGTCATGCTGCTGCTGCGCGCGGAGGGGCTGGACAGCTGCCCGCAGATGGCGTGGTCGGTCTACCGCACCACGGTGGCCGAGGTGGTGTCCCCGCCGGAGCGGCTGATCCTGTTCTGCGGCATGTCCATCGGCTACGCCGACCCCGCCGCGAGCCAGGAACGCATCGAGCGCGCGCCGATGGCCGAGACGGTGACCTTCCTGGGGTAGGTCACCAGCACCGCGAGCGGGGGGACGAACCTGGCGAACCTGCCGCGCGGGCGCCGTTACAGCTCGCCGCTCACCGAAGCGTGACCGAGCCGTTGTAGAGCGTCACGCCGCGCGCGTCCGCCACCCGCACCCACGCGTCCCCCCGCTCGGGGTACACCGGCGTCGCTCCCTGGGGCAGCCATCCGGCGAACGTCCCGTTCACGACCGGCACGGTGACCGGCTCACCGGTGCCGAAATCGGCGACCATGCTCGCGGCCGAGCGTGGCGCGATGCCCACGAACGGCACCTTCCCGCCCTGCGCGGGCACCGACAGCCGGCGCACCGGGATCGACCGGCCGACGAACGTGTCCAGCTGCAGCGTGGCCCCGGCCGGGCCGCTGACGCACGCGATGGTGTGCTCGGCGCTGCGCCCCAGCACGACCCGGTACGGCCCGTTCTCCAGCATCGCGCCGGGCTGGTAGCCGTCGGCGTCGTCGGGCGATTCGGCCAGCGCCGCCAGGCACTCGCCCAGCGCGCGGCCGGCCGGCGAGGACCGGTCGCCCGGCACGTCGACCACCGAGACCAGCGGCGCCGGCGCCGGCGGCAGCTCGACGCGCGGACCGGGACGGGCGGTCTGGCCCTCGACCGACATCCCGGCCCACAACGGGGTTGCCGGGCCGGTCCCGGTGAACGCGGTGAACACCCCGCTCGCCGGCGTGACCGGCTCGACGGTGACGCCGAGCCCGTCGGCCAGGGACAGCTCGATCCGCGGCCACAACGGGTCCGCCACCCCGGCCACCAGGCCAGTCCCGGTGCGCAGCAGCAGCCCGGTGCGGCTGCCGGGCGCGGAAGCCGGCGCGGCGCCCGGATCGGACACGGTCACCGTGGTCGCGGTGGTCTCGCAGAACACCGGTTTCCCGCCGGCGAGGTAGGACGTGACCACGTCGTCGCCGAGCGCGCGCCTGCCGGTGACCTGCCACTCGGCGCGCGGCGGGACCTGGCCGGCCTGGCCCGCCGAGGCGATCGCCGCCCAGCACCGGTCGTCCACGCCGCCGCCGGCACCGGCGACCGGCTCCGCCGGGCGGAGGAACTGGGCGCCGATCAACGCACCGCCGACCAGCAGGACCACGGCCGCGGCGGCCGCGAGGGCTCGCCCCCGGCGCGGGGCGAGCCCGGCACGCACGGTGGCGCGCATCCGCTCGCGGACCTCGGGCGGCAGTTCGCGGCGCGGGGGCAGGGCGTGGCTCATTTCTCCTCCAGCAGGGCACGGAGCCGGGCGCGGGCGCGCGACAGGTGCGCGCGCACGGTCACTTCGGCGACCTCGAGCAGGGCGGCGGCGTCACCGATCGGCAGCTCGCCGAGCAGGCACAGCTCGACGACCTGCCGTTGCGCGGCCGGAAGCGCGCGGACCGCGTCGACGATCCGCTGCAGGCGCGCCTCGCCGTCCACGCGGTCGGCGACGCCGTCGGCGTGGTCGGACTCCGGCGCCGGGCGGGGGATCCGGCGCAGCAGCCGCGACCGCCGCGCGCGGCCCCGGTGCTCGTCGCGGGCGAGGTTGGCGGCGACCGTGAACAGCCAGGGCAGGGCGCTGTCCCGCACCAGGGTGACGTCGCCGCGCTTGCGCCAGGCGGTGAGGAAGGTGCCGGAGGTGAGGTCCTCGGCGCTGGCCCAGGAACCGGTCAGCCGGTAGGCGTGGTTCCACACGGCCTGCGCGTGGCGTTCGAAGAGCGCCGTGAAGGCCTCCCGGTCACCGCCCGCGGCGCGCGCCCACAGGTCGGCGTCGCCCGGCTCCACCGACACCCCCAGTCCGGTCAGTTGCATGGTCACACCGGACAGTGGCCGGCACCGGCGCCGATGTTGTCACGGACGGGAGGGCGTCCCGCCGCAGGTCGGCTGATCGCGGGAGGCGCTGTCAGTACCGCAGGTGGGCGGGCTGGTGCGTCACTTCCTCGATGTCCCCGGCGGCCGCGTCGAGCAGGCGGTGCGCCAGATCGCTGAGCGCCCGCGCCGCGGCCAGCTCGTCGCCGATCTCCGGCACGTTGGTGTCGGCCGGGTTGAGCCGGGCCGTGCCGATCCCGACCAGGCCGGTCCGGCCGTCGGTGTGCAGTCGCGCGGTGGCGCGGGTCCGCGTCTCGTGCTCGTCGATCACGATGTCGACACGCCAGTTCTTGTCCCGCATGGCAGCCTCCCGGTGGTGCTCGTTCCACGCTGCCCCGCCCAGCCACCTGCGAAAAGGGCCGGAAGTCACCGGGTGGTTCAGTGGATCCGCGCACGTCCAGCGGGGTCTCGACCGCGCCGCCGCCGGGCCCGCGGTCCACCCGGTAGGCCCCGGCGCGGTCCCGCTCCGCCAGCGCCTCGGCCAGCTCACCGCCGCGGTAGAGCAGGCCGGCCCCGTCGTCGGTCGCGTAGCCGGGCGGCAGCGTGCCGTCCGCGATCAGCGACTGGAACAGCGGGCGCCGGGCGGGTTCGCTGTCGTGGTGCACGCCGTTGGACCACGGGAGCAGGCCCAGCCCGTTCGTCACCGGCCGCAGCTGTGGCCCGAACGAGTCGGTCGTGCCGCCGGCGTGCCAGCAGATCGAGCCGGCCGAGACGCCGGTCAGGACCACCCCGGCCTGCCACGCCTCGCGCATCACCCCGTCGAGGCCGTGCAGCCGCCACAGCGCCAGCAACCCGGCGACGCTGCCGCCCCACACCCAGATCACGTCCTGGGACAGCAGGTGCCCCGCGAGGTCGGGGATGTTCGGCATCGGCATCAGCGCCACGTGGCTGCCCGCCCACCCCTCCCGCCACGCGTTCTCGTAGAAGGCGGCGATCAGCCGGCGATCGTCGCCGCAGGCGGTGGCCAGGAAGCACACGCGCGGCGCGCGCCCGGTGACCCCGGCGAGCTCGACGGCGTACCGGGTCAGCGGGCCGACCTCCCAGTCCAGGCGGGCCGAGGCCCGGATACCGCCGGAGGTGGCGAGGATCGTCGGTTCGTCGGCAGGCACGGCTGGGATCCTACGACTGGCGCTGATTGCATTCACTGTATACAGTGCATCCCGTGACGACGATCTACGACCGCGTGCGGGAACTGATCGTCGGCGGGGTCTTCCCGCCGGGCGAGCGCCTGACCGAACTCGACCTGTCGCACCGCCTCGACGTGAGCCGCACCCCGGTGCGGGAGGCGCTGCGGCGCCTGGAGAGCGACGGCCTCGTCGAGAGCGGGCAGCGCGGGGTGATGGTGGTCCGGCTGAGCGACGGCGAACTGCGTGAGGCCTACCTCGTCCGCGCCAGCCTGGAAGCGCTTACCGCCGAGCTGGCCGCGCTGCGTCAGCGGGCGGGCGAGATCGCGCCCGCCGCACTCGCCCGGCTGACCGGCCACGCCGGCGACGCCGACCGCGCGACCCGGGACGGCGACCTGGCCACCGGGGTGCGGCACAACCGCGAGTTCCACCGCCACATCGCGGTCCTGTCCGGCAACGCGCTCGCGCTCGGCTTCCTGGACCGGGTGTGGGACCGGATCGTGGTGTCCACCCGCGACTCGCTGGCCGCGCCGAGCCGCACCGGCCAGGTCGACGACGAACACCGCCGCCTCGTCGCGGCGATCACCGCCCGCGACGGGCCGGCGGCCGCGGCCCTGGCCCGCGACCACGTCCTGAGCACCCTGTCCGCACTTCCGGGAGGAACACCGCGATGAGCAAGGAACACGGCTACCAGGTCACCGTCACCTGGAGCGGCACCACCGCCGGCGGCTACCGCGCCTACGACCGCGGCCACGACGTCACCGCCGCGGGCAAACCGCCCATCGCGGCGACCGCGGACCCGGCCTTCCTCGGCGACCCGGCCCGCTGGAACCCCGAGGAGCTGCTGGTGGCGGCGCTGTCGCAGTGCCACCTGCTGACCTACCTCGCGCTGTGCGCGCGGCACGGCATCACCGTCACCGGCTACCGGGACACCGCGACCGGCCGCATGGCCGAAACCCCGGGCGGCGGCGGGCACTTCACCGAGGTGACGCTGCACCCGGAGGTCACCATCGCCGAGGAGGCCCTGGCGGACAAGGCCGCCGAGCTGCACCACCGGGCGCACGAGCTGTGCTTCATCGCCGGCTCGGTGAACTTCCCGGTCCACCACGAACCGACGATCCACATCGGATAGTCAGGATCCCAGCGCCGCCACGATCCGCGCGCCCAGCTCGGCCGGCCTGCTGAACTGGGGCCAGTGCCCGGTCGGCAGATCGACCGGCGCCGCGTCGCGCATCGCCGCGAGTTCGCGCACGTACGGGTGGTCCGCGGCGATCAGCTCACGCACCTGCGCGGCCGGCATCGACGTGCAGATCACGGTCGCCGGGATGGCGCGGCGGCGCTCGTCGGACAGCTCGATCGGCTCGCGGGCCACCCCGACCGGCTCGGGCACGGCCTCGGCACGCATCCGGTCGCGCAGTTCGGCGGTGAGCCCGGCCAGCGCGGCGACCTCGAACGCCGTCCAGTCCGGCAGCGGCACGTCGGCGCCGGCCGCGGGCAGGGCGTCGTTGATCGACGCGCCGCTGGCCAGCGGTCCGGCGTCGACGAAGACGATCCGCGCGACGCGATCGGGCCGGGCGTCGGCGGCCGCGTAGGCGAGCGGGCCGCCACCGGAGTGCCCGACGAGGGCCACCGGTTCGTCCTCGGCGTCGATCGCCGCGATCACGGCGCCGACGTGCTCGCGCACGCCGATCCCGGCGCGGTCGGCACCGGTCGACTCCAAGCCGGGCAGGGTCAGCGCGCGCACGGTGTGGCCGGCGGCGGTCAGCGCGGGCCCGACCTCCCGCCACGAGGACGCGCCCAACCAGAACCCGGGAACGAGGATCACGATCATGGGCCGAGCCTAGAAGGCCGGGGCTGTCCCCGATACCGATTTTGCCCGGTTCGCCCTACGGTCGCCGTACCGCCGCGGAGGCTGCCGATGAAGGCGACCGCCGGCCTGCGTGACGCCGGGAACCTCCAGGCCGGGCAGCACGTGCTGATCAACGGCGCGTCCGGCGGGGTGGGCACGTTCGCCGTGCAGATCGCGGAGGCGCTCGGCGCGACCGTCACCGCGGTGTGCAGCACACGCAACACCGGCCTGGTGGCCTCGCTCGGCGCGGACCACGTCGTCGACCGCACGCGCGAGGACTGCACCCGCGCCACGACCCGCTACGAGCTCGTGCTGGACCTCGTCGGCAACCGCGCGCTGTCCGACCTCCGCCGCGTGCCGGCGTGTTCGGCCCGATGGGGCTGATCAACGGCCCGTCCGGCGGGCACCCGCTGGAGAAGGCCGCGGACGCGATCCGCTACCGGGAAACCGAGCACGCGCGGGCGAAGGTGGTGCTCACCGTCGGACGGCGGCCGCCGCGCGTGTGGTCACCTCGTCCCAGCGGCGCTCGCGCAGCAGGGCGGGCTCGGCCATCCAGCTGCCGCTCACCGCGGGCACCACGGGCAGCGCCAGGTACTCGCCCATGGTCTCCGCGGTCACCCCGCCCGACGGCATGAACGCCACGTCGCGGAAGGGGGCGGCCAGCGCGCGGATCGCGGCCGGCCCGCTGCCCAGCCCGGCCGGGAAGAACTTCACCTCGTCCAGCCCGAGCGCGGTCACCGCCATCAGATCGGTCGCCGTCGCCACGCCGGGCAGCGCCGGGACGCCCTGCTCGGCCGCGCGGCCGAGCACGTCCGCCGACACGCCCGGGCTGACCACGAACCGCGCGCCCGCCTCGACCGCCGCGTCCACCTGAGACGGCAGCAGCACGGATCCCGCGCCCACCAGCAGATCCGGCAGGGCCGACAGGCGCCGGATGCCCGGCAGGCCCGCCGGCGTGCGCAGGGTGATCTCGACGACGTCGATGCCCCCGGCCAGCAACGCTTCCCCGAGCGGCACCGCCTGATCCGGCTCGTCCAGCACCACCACGGGCACGACCGGGCATCGCGACAGCAGGCTCATCGGACCACCTCCACCGGCTCCGTGGCTCCCAGTTCGTCCCGTGCGGGCAGTCCCTCCCAGTCGCCGGGCACCCGGCACACCGCCGCACCGGCCGCGTTGCCGAGCCGCAGGCACCCGGGCACCGGCTCGCCCGACACCAGCCCGCACAGGTATCCGGCCACGAACGCGTCACCCGCGCCGACCGGGTCGACGACGGTCACCGGCACCGCCTCGGCCCGGTGCACCTCACCGCCGTGCAGGGCCACCGACCCCAGCGCGCCGAGCTTGACCACCACCGTGCGCGGCCCGGTCTTCGCCAGCTCCCGCGCCAGATCCTCGCCCAGCTCGAACGACGGCTCGCCGGGCAGGTCGCGGCCGAGCAGCAGCGCCGCCTCCGCCGGCCCGGCGAACACCACGTCCGCGGCGGCGGCCAGCCGGGCGAGCACCGGCCCGGCCTCCGCGGGCGGCCAGAGCGTCGCGCGGTGGTTGACGTCGAACGACACCAGCGTTCCCGCCGCTCGCGCCAGCCCGATGACGTGGTCCAGTGTCTTCCGCGGCCCCGGGCCGAGCGCCGCGGTGATGCCCGTCAGGTGCACGACGTCGGCCTGCTCGACGACCGAGGCCTCGATGTCCGACGGGGACAGTCGCGACGCGGCACTGCCCCGCCGGTAGTAGCGCACGCGCCACGGTTTCCCGCCACGCATCTCCTTGACCATCAGCCCGGTCGGCGCCGCGGGGTCGGCCGCGGCGAGCACCCGCACGCCCTCGCCGCGGATCTCGCGGGTCACCAGTGCGCCGAACGCGTCGTCGCCGACGCGGCTGATCCACGTCGCGGGCACGCCCAGCCGCGCCAGCCCGATGGCCACATTGGACTCCGCTCCCCCGATGCCCACCGGCAGCGCCGAGCCGCCGGTCACCCGGCCCCAGGCCGGGGTGGACAGCAGGGCCATCGTCTCGCCCAGCGTCACGACCGTCATGAGCCACCCAATCGCAGCAGGACCTTGCTGCTGTCCCGGCCGGCCGCGACCGCCAGCGCCTCCCCCGCCTGGTCCAGGTCGAAGGTGTGCGTGATCAGCGGCGACACGTCCAGCCCTTCACCGAGGGCACGCACCGCGTCGGTGATCTCGTCGACGAACCGGTACGAGCCGATCCAGGTGATCTCGCGGGTCACCAGGTCGCCGAGCACCGCGGTGGCCGGTTCCCCGGGCAGGTTCCCGACCTGCACGAGCGTGCCGCCGCGCGCGGTCGCCCGCAGCGCGCCGCCCAGCGCCCCGGGCGCACCGGAGGCTTCGAACACCAGCTCCACGTCCCCGGGCAGGGCGTCCCCGGCGGCGAGGTCGACCACCTGATCGGCCCCGAGCCGCCGCGCGATCGCCAGTGCCGAGGGCGCCAGATCGGCCGCGATCACCGTCGCCGCGCCGCGGTGCTTCGCGGCCGCCGCGACCAGGCACCCGATCGGCCCGGCGCCGTTGACCAGCACCGTGCGGCCGGTGACGTCGCCGGCGCGGTGGACCGCGTGCAGCGCCACGGCCAGCGGTTCGGCCAGCGCGCCCTGCCGGGTGCTCACCCCGTCCGGCAGCGGCCGCAGCTGGTCCGCGCGCACGGCCCGCAGCTCACTGAACCCGCCGTCGGTGTGCGGGTGGAACGCCGCGGAGCCGAAGTACCGCACGCGCGGCAGCAGGTTGGTGCGCCCGGCGATCCGCGCGGGCAGCGTGGTGTCGCCGACCGGCTCGGCCGGGTGCACGGTCACCGGCTGCCCGGGCTCGACCCCGGTCACCCCGGGGCCGAGCGCGGCGACCCGCCCGGCGACCTCGTGCCCGAGCACCAGCGGGTGCTCGAGCACGGCCGTCCCGGAGGCGCCGTGCCGCCAGTAGGCCACGTCGGAGCCGCAGATGCCGCCCCACTCCATCGCGACCAGCACCTCACCCGGGCCGGGCACCGGGTCCGGCCGGGTGTCGATCCGGACGTCCCCCGGGCCGTGCACGACGGCTGCTCTCATGCGGCGTCCTCCAGACGGACCAGGTCACGCCCGCGGGTCTCCGGCGCGAGGTAGGCGGAGACGAACGTGATCAGCGAGTAGGCGACGAGCATCGCCGCGATGGGCCACCAGTGACCGGTCACGGCGGTCAGCGACGCGGCCAGCACCGGGCCGATCGCGGTGGCGAGGATGCCGCCGATCTCCTTGGCGACGGCGAGCTGGGTGAAGCGGGTGCGCGACCCGAACAGCTCCGCCATGGTCACGCTCTCCAGCGAGAACAAGCCCAGCACACCCACGTTGAGGCCGACGATCATCGCGACGGTCAGCGCGGCCGTGCCGCCGCCTGCGATGGTCACCATCATCGGCGCGGCGATCACCACGGTCAGCAGCGACAGTCCCAGGTAGACCGGGCGCCGGCCGAACCGGTCACCCAGCAGGCCCACCACGGGGATGGTGACGAACCCGAGCAGCGAGCCGTAGACGATCGCCGCGGTCGGCACCGACTTGCTGACGGCCAGCTCGGTGGCGATGTAGCCGACCAGGAACGTCTGCACCAGACCGGAGTTGCCGGCCTGCCCGAACCGCAGCCCCAGCGCCAGCAGGAACGACTTGCCCTTGCGCTGCTTGAGACCGGCCTCGATGGTGCTCTCGCCGGACTCCTCGATCTCCTTGCGGGACAATGCGACCCCGTCGACGACGTCGGGCCGCTCCTCGAACACCGGGCTCTCCTTGAGGTTGGCCCGGATCCACACGCCGAGGATCAGCAGCACGAAGCTCAGCAGGAACGGCAGGCGCCAGCCCCAGCTCAGCAGCTGCTCGTCGGAGAGCACCGCGAGCAGCACGGCCCACAGGCCGGACGCGGCCAGCGTGCCGGAGTTGGTGCCCAGCGACACCAGCGACGCGATCAGCCCGCGGCGCTTGACCGGCGCGTACTCGGCGACCATCACGGTCGCCCCGGCGATCTCCGCGCCCGCGCCGAAGCCCTGGACCAGCCGCAGCGCGACCAGCAGGATCGGGGCGGCGAGACCGATCATCGAGTACGGCGGCAGCACCCCGATCAGCGTCGTGGAGACCCCCATCAGCGCGATCGTGACGAACAGCACCTTCTTGCGGCCGATCCGGTCGCCCATCCGTCCGAAGTAGACCGCTCCGGCCAGCCGCGCGACGTAGCCGACGCCGTAGGTCGCCATCGCCGCGATCAGGCCGATGGCCGGGCTCACGTTGGGGAAGAAGATCTTGTTGAACACGATCGCGGCGGCCAGCGAGTACAGCTGGAAGTCCATGAACTCCATGGCCGTGCCGAGCCAGCCGGACATGGCGGCCCGGCTCAGGTCCCGGGTGGTGCGGGTCACGGCCCCTCCCGGCGCCGTCTGGGTGCTGTCGGTCATCGTGCGCTCCTTTGCTTCACGTGTGTGGCGGCGGTCTACGGTTCGATCCGCCCGGCCTCGACCTCGGGCAGGCGCGCCGCGATCGAGGCCACCAGTGCCGGGTCACCCGCCAGGTCGGCGCCGCCGACCGCGGTGAGCAGCCGGGCGACCGCCGTCGCCGCGTCCGGCGCTCCGTCCCAGCACGCGGCGAGGGTGTCCGCCGCGGGATCGGTGGTGCCGAAGCCGGCGCGGGTCGCGTGCGCCCACGCCGCCAGGGCCAGGGCCAGCACCGGTCCGGCGCCGCCCCGCTCCCGCAGCACGGGCAGCCAGCGTTCGGCGATCTTCAGCGAGCCGTCCGAGCCGATCTGCCGCAGCCGGTGGCCGATCGCGGGATCGGCGAACCGGCCGACCAGGGCGTCGACGTAGGCGGGCACGTCCAGGTCCGAGGCGGGCAGGGTCGGCGCGACCTCCGCCGTGAAGCCACGCACCATCCTCTCACCCCACCCGGTGGCGAGAACGTCGGCGACCGTCCGGCAGCCGGCGGCCAGGCCGAGGTAGGCCAGCGCGGAGTGGGAGCCGTTGAGCAGCCGCAGTTTCATCAGCTGGTGGGGCGCCACGTCCGGGACGAACCGGGCGCCGCCGGCCTCCCACGGCGGGCGCGGCGCGGCGAAGGTGTCTTCGAGCACCCACTGCCGGTAGGGCTCCGCCGCGACGGCCATCTCGTCGCGCACGCCGAGGGCGGCTTCCGCGGCGGCCTTGCCGGCCTCGGTGACCGCCGGGACGATGCGGTCGACCACCGTGGACGGGAAGGCGACCGCGGCGCGCAGCCAGTCCTGGACGGCGTCGCGGTCCGGCCAGTCCGACGCCGCGACGAAACCGGTGACCACGTCCGCCAGCGCGGCGACGTTGCCGGCCGCGTTGTCGCAGGACACCACGCTGATCGGCGCGCGGGTGCCGCGGAAGCGGTTCGCCAGCGAGGTCGCCAGGCGGCCGATCACCGTGCGCGGCGGGCGGCCCGCGAGGTCGGCGGCGATCTCCGGGTGCGTGGTGTCGAGGCGGCCGGTGGCGGGGTCGCGGAAGTAGCCCTTCTCGGTGACGGTCAGGGTCACGACGGTCACCTCCGGCGAGGTGAGCAGCTGGTCGGCCCGCTCGGCGTCCGGCACCATCCGCAGCGCCTCGACGATCGAGCCGACCACGCGGGTCTCGCGGTCGGTGACCGAGAACAGGCAGTCCTGGGCACGCAGGCCCTCGACCGGCTCCGGGGACCGCGGGTTGACCGCGGCGATGCCCCACGGCTGCCCGGACGCCGCCGCGGCGGCTTCGGTGTAGACGGCCTGGTGGGCGCGGTGGAAGGCGCCGAGTCCGAAGTGGACGACCTGCGCCGCGAGCTCGCGCGGGTCGGTCTTCGGACGGTTCTCCGGACTCAGGGCGTCCAGTGCGGACAGATCGAGCCTCACCAGTCGTGCACCGAACCGTCGAGGCGGCGCGCCACCGGCAGGTAGCGCGGCTCGTAGGGGAACTTCTCGGCGGCCTTCTCGTCGTACTCCACACCCAGGCCGGGCTCCTCGGAGGGGTGCAGCATCCCGTCGGCGAGGGTGACCCCGCTGCGGAACACCTCGCCGGTCTCCGGGACGTGCGGCATGTACTCCTGGATGCCGAAGTTCGGCACGGCGATGTCGACGTGCACGGCGGCGGCGAGCGTGACCGGCGAGAGGTCGGTGGCGCCGTGCGAGCCGGTGCGCACCTGGTAGAGCGCGGCGAGGTCGAAGATGCGGCGCAGGTGCGTGATGCCGCCCGCGTGCACGACGGTGGTGCGCACGTAGTCGATGAGCTGCTCGGTGATCAGGTGCTGAACGTCCCAGATGGACGAGAGGTTCTCCCCGACCGCGACCGGCGTGGTGGTGTGCTGCCGGATCAGGCGGAAGGCCTCCTGGTTCTCGGCGGGGGTCGGGTCCTCCATCCAGAACAGGCGGCAGTCCTCGACGCGCTTGCCGAACCGGGCGGCCTCGATCGGGGTGAGGCGGTGGTGGACGTCGTGCAGCAGGTGGAAGCCGAAACCGAACTTCTCGCGGACGGCTTCCAGGTAGGCGGGCGCGAAATCCAGGTAGGCCTCGGTGGACCACGGCTGCTCGTCGGGCAGCGCGGTGGCGGCGGGTTCGTAGACCACACCCTTGCGCACGCCGTAGCTGCCGCCGATGCCGGGCACAGCGGCCTGGGCGCGGATGGCGTGGTAGCCCTGCTCGCGGAAGCGGGCGACGTCGTCGAGCAGCTCCGCGACGTCGGAGCCGCTGGCATGCGAGTAGACCAGCACGCCGTCGCGGGAGCGGCCGCCGAGCAGCTGGTAGACCGGCAGGCCGGCGACCTTGCCCTTGATGTCCCACAGCGCGGTGTCCACGGCGGCGATCGCGGTCATCGTCACCGGGCCGCGGCGCCAGTACGCGCCCCGGTAGAGGTACTGCCACACGTCCTCGATGCGCGCCGGGTCGCGGCCGATGAGCAGCGGCGCGACGTGATCGCGCAGGTAGCCGGCGACGGCCAGCTCGCGGCCGTTGAGGGTCGCGTCGCCCAGGCCGGTCACGCCGTCGGAGGTGGTCAGGCGCAGGGTGACGAAGTTGCGGCCCGGCGAGGCCACGAACACCTCGGCCCGCTCGATCGTGCTCACGTTCGCTCCTTCTGTGTGGCAGTACTTGTATACAAGCATCTGTCGTGCAGAGCGTCAACTAGTCGGGCAGCCTTGTCGGCTAGTGTCGGTGTGGTGACCGGACGAGGACGCACGAACCGGCGGGTCGTGTACGAGACGCTGCGGCGGAAGGTGCTGACGCTGGAGCTGGCGCCGGGGGCGGCGTTGTCGGAGAACGAGCTGGCCGCGGCGCTGGGGGTGAGCCGGACGCCGGTGCGGGAGAGCCTGATCCTGCTCGCCGAGGAGGGCCTGGTGCAGGTGTTCCCGCAGGTCGGTTCGTTCGTGTCGCGGGTGGACATGCAGCGGGTGGCGGACGCGCAGTTCCTGCGGGAGGCGGTCGAGCTGGCGGCGCTGGAGGACTTGCCGGAGAGCCCGGACGCGGCCGTGGTGGCCGCGCTGGAGGCGAACCTGGCGCGGCAGCGGGAGCCCGGCATCGACCTGGAGGAGTTCTTCGCGCTGGACGAGGAGTTCCACCGGGGGCTGCTGGAGCTGAGCGGACACGACCGCGCCTGGCCGACGGTCGTGTCGGCGAAGGGACACCTCGACCGGGCCCGCCGGCTGGGTCTCTACGAGGCGAACACCCCGGAGGTCTTCGCGGGCCAGCACGGGGAGATCCTGAGGGCCGTGGTGGACCACGACGTGCCCCTCGCCAGGGACACCATGCGCACCCACCTGCGCGAGGTCTTCGCCGACATCGAACGCATCCGGGCCCGCAAGCCCGAGCTGTTCGCGTCGAACTCCGGATCCACCCCGGTGCGGCGGAACGTGGTGGTCTGGGAGTAGGGCGGACGGTTCGGCACCCGCGAGAGCGGGCACGTCCCGCCTCGGGCGCGTTCACCGCTCGCGGGGTGCTCGCCGCGGGGTGTCCGCACTCGGGGCGGGTTCGCGACTCCCCGCGGCATGTTTGCCGCTCCCCGCGGGTGTTCGCCGCGCCCCGCGGAGTGGCGTGTGTCCCTTCGCGCGCCGGGTCCGTCCTTGCCGTGACGAAGCGCTCTTCGCGCCGTGGCTCAGCCCTCGATCCAGGCCAGCGGATCCGCCACCACCCGCGCGATCACACTGCCCGCCGCACCGCGTAGTGCTGCGTCCGCTCCCAGCTTCGCGGGGCGCAGCGTCAGCCCCGGCGCCAGCCGCTCCACCACGCGCCGCCGGAACGGCTCGCCGAAGGCTGCCAGTCGTCCGCCCAGCACGATCGTCTCCGGGGCGAGCAGCGCGCGCACCCCCACCAGCGCGTCGGCCAGGGCCTCGGCCGCCCGGTCCAGCGCCCGCAGCGCCCCCGGGTCCCCCGCACGCACCCGCGCGACCAGCGGTTCCTCCACCCCGGCCGCCTCCGCCACCCCCGCCGCCGAAGCCATTCCGGCGCCGCCCTGTCC